>JBMYQZ010000001.1:0-30418 GCA_049601855.1 Limisphaerales bacterium
TACACCCACCGCATCGGACGGACGGGGCGCGCGGGAAAGACCGGCGTCGCGATCAGTTTCGTCACCGCCGAAGCCCACGCCCACTTCTGTCTCATTGAGAAACGACAGCAACTGAATATCGCCCGCGAAGAGATACCAGGCTTTGAACCCAAGGATCCAATCGTGCGACCCGCCAACAACACCGGCGGAATCAAGGGTCGCCGCAAGAGCAAGAAGGACAAACTCCGCGAAGCTGCCGCCCGCAAAGAGCGTGAATCCAATGACTCGTAGCCGTCGACGTAAGCAGGCTCATTATTCAGAGCTTCCTCAAGTCAACTGCGACGAGTATTCGATCGGCAAGCCGGCTATTGAACCAGCTTGTAGCGAAGCTTCACGCTCCGTGGTTTCTGGGTGAATCCGGTAATCTCAAGCACACCCTGATCACCAGCCCCGGTCTCAAATGCAAACAGCAGCGGTGGTTTCGAATCTTTGTTGAGCAGGTAGTACCGATAGACTCCGCGTTCCATGACTTCCAACTCGGAGCTGTCTTCTTTCAACCGGTTCTTGATATCCGCAGGCTTCAGTTCATCCCATCGTCGGTCCGGCATTTCTCGCAGCACGAGTTTCTTCGTCATCAAAGCCCAGCGGTTCCTCGCGTAATCCGCGCTCAGGTCAATCTGGTTGTCCCGAAACCAGGCCGCCATTGCTCTGTTGTCCGCGTAGATCTTGGGGGGAATGGTAGCCAACCCGCCGGTGCATAGTTCCAGCCCTTCATTTCCCACGCGGTCGTCCAGGTCGTTTACCACGCGCTCCATCGTCGAACCAAAGCGGTCTTCCGTTGGTTCGTCAGCCGGTCGGTAGAACGCTCCGAGGTAGAGAACGCCATCCTTCTCAACGACCGGGAAATACTTTTGCAGTTTGACCGTATACGCTCTGCCTCCCTCGGTTGTCCCAGCTGCTGGTAGGAACTGCGCATGCAGGATGCGCCGAGGCTTGATGTCGTCCGGCAGATGATCAAAAGAACCTCTTTTCGAAGGAACCAGCAAGGCATCGAACTCCATCGAAACGGACGCCAGTGATGGGGCACAATCAGGGCCATGGCGGCTGGGCGGTTTTGCGGATTCAACGCGTCCTTGAGAATCATGGATTTGACGAACTCAGTCTTTCCGTCCCGATAGGCCGCGACAAACATGGCGGAGAAACGGCTGGCGTCACCGGTGCCCTGGTAGAGCTGATCATTCGCCGTGGTCGTGACCGATTTGAAAGGCTCAGACACGGTTTTGACCACTTCTTTCGGGATGGCTGATGCCGGTTTCGATTCTATGTCTTCAGCGGCGCGCTCGGCCTTCAACATCTGGTTGATCTCGACCATGTGTCGGTTTCGTAGATTCTCGTTTCGAACCCAGATGGCGCCCAGGATGCGCACAATCACAAGCGCGGCGACCACCCATACTTTGCGCTGTGAACGGGGTGCTGAAGGTCGCTCCTCGGCCTTGGTTCCGGCGATGGTCTCCACCAGCGTTTTCACTTCGCTCACCTGTTGGAAGCGAAGTTCAGGTTTGTTCTCCAAGGTGCGCAGGACTACCTGATCAAGCCGCACATCCACTTCCACCTTTTTCGACGGGGCAATCGCTTCCTTCGCCGGGCGCTCGCCGGTGGGCATCTCGTACAGCACGACGCCGAGCGCGTAGATGTCCGTCCGATGATCGGTGCCGCCGTCGGCTTCGTTTTGTTCCGGAGCCATGTAGGGAGGCGTGCCGGCGACATCGCTGTCCACGCCCAACAGCGCGGCGATTCCGAAGTCGGCGATCTTGATGCGACCATCGCGATCCAGGAGCAGGTTTTCCGGCTTGATGTCGCGGTGAACGATTCCCTTGTCGTGTGCGCATTGCAGCGCGTCGCAGATGGGCGGCACGATCGCGAGTGCCTGCTTCGGTTCGAGTTTTCCGTCCCGCAACAGATCGCGCAGGTTCACCCCATCGACAAACTCCATCACGAGATAAAACAGTCCGCCCGTCTCGCCGAAGTCATGAATCGTGACGATGTGAGGGTGATTGAGCTGAGCGAGTATTTTTGCCTCCCGGGCAAAGCGTTCGGCAAAGCGCGTCTCACCGGCCCGCTCCGGCGCCAGGATCTTGATGGCGACCGGACGGTTCAGCGACTTCTGCCGAGCCCGATAGACGACCCCCATGCCCCCACGGCCAAGACATTCGAGGATTTCAAACTGCGGAAAGCGGTCGGCGATTTCCTCCGGCGTCGGCGGCGGAACACTGCTGGGCTTTCCGCCTTCCGTTTGAATGGTGTGGGAGGCAAGCGCCTGGCGCATCAGACAGGCCGGGCAAAGCGACTGGGGAGAATCCGCCGGCACGGGTTCACCGCAATCAGGACAGGAAAGAGGATCGTTCATAATGTTCTACTTTCCTCTAAAACGATTCGTTCCATTCGTTACCAGGTTTTTTATCCTGCGAGAGCGGCGAAGAGCGACTGCATCTCCTCGGCGATGTTTTCAGGTGAGGAAAGCGTGCGTTCGATTTCTTCCGTCAGCAAGTGCCGGTAGCGCTTCCGCAGCCGATGAACGGCCACCCGCGCGGCGCCTTCGGTCATCCCGAGTTGGGTGGCGATCTTCGCATAAGGGATGCGACTGGAATCCGACGTGAGGCAGGGCTTGAGCGTCGCGAACTGCGCGGCGTTTCCCTCCTCCCGACTGAGTTTCCCAAGTTTGTCGAGCACCTGTCCCAATAACGTGAGCGCCCACTCGCGATCAAAGAGCTTGTCCGGGTTGCCCGCTTCCGGCGCATCGATCTCCAGGCCATTCTCCGCGCTTTCCCAATCAAACGAGAGCAGCGGCGTTCCCCCACCGCGTTTCTGACGCGTGCTGCGTTTCCAATCGTTGATCATCCAATGATTAAGACCGGTCAGCAGGAAGGCCCGGAATTTCCCTTTGTTTTGGTCCACGTCTTTCAGGGCATCGGCGGTCATCAATTGCGCAAAGTAACCCTGCACCAAATCCTCCGCATCCTCCTTCGATCTGCCCTTCCGTCGGGCGTACCGGTAAAGCGGTTGCCAATAATTGCCGAATAGCGTGCCCAGCGCCTCAATCGCCTCCGAGTCTCCGCCACCGGCAGCCTCACGGATCAACGTCCATCGAGTGGTGACGAAAAGGGTGTGCCTGGGTTCAATAGAGCTCATGCGCTTGCCTGTACCTACCACATCGGCAAAAGGCTGTTACACGGAAAGTTCCCTGCGCCGTAGCCCGACTGCCCATCCCCAGAATCGACCAGCATCCCGTCAACCTCCGCCGCCCGTAGCGGAACTTGCAAAAAGTTCCCACCCCATCGCCATCATCGGAAGATTTCGCATCTTCCGCTACATATCAAAGCAGACCTAAGCACGACTCAATCCTGAGCTTGATACCGCTTCCGATACTTCAACGGGGTCATGCCCATCTCCCGGCGAAACAACAGCGTGAAGGAGCTCTGGTCGGAGAAGCCAAGTTGCAGGGCCAGTTCGCCGACGCTGACGGTGGATTGGCGCAACGACTCACAGGCCGTTTGGATGCGGGTTTTGATCTGAAAACTTTTGGGGCTGACGCTGAGGGCCTGTTTGAATTTTCGATCGAAGTGACGGACGGACAGGCCGACGTTGCGAGCGAGGTCGGCCATGTTGATGGACTCACTGAAATGATCACGGATATAGGCGACGGCCTTTTCGATTTCAGGATAGGGATAGGACAGGCGGCGTTGCAGTTCGTAGTTCTGCACTGTGCCCATCACGCCGATCGCCGTCCCTTGCCGATCGAAGATGGGGAGTTTGTTGGTGACGAACCAATCCACCATTCCCTGTTGGTTCAGAAACAGTTCGACGAGATCGAGCTTCGCTCTGCCGCTGCGCATCACCTCCAGATCGTCGCGTCGAAAGTTGTCGGCGAGACCTTCCGGGAAGAGTTCGAAATCGGTGCGACCGACGATGTCTTCCTCGCGCCGGATATCGAGCCGCTCATGAAAGGTCCGATTGGCCCGCATAATCCGACCCTCGGCGTCCTTGGCGAAGAATGAGATGCCCGGCAGGTGTTCGAACAGCGCATGGAAATGGCTGTCATCCGCAATGGCCCGCAGGAACTTGCGCTGCAACGTCTTTTTCTGGTCGGGCGTCACGGTGAACTGCCGAGGATTTCTTGGTGCTTGAACTGTCAGGAGTTCCTTGACAGTTGCAATGGTCGGCGGCGTGAAATGCACAGACAGCGTCCGCGCATTCCGTCTCTTCCACCAGCAGATTCAGAGACACCAACAGATGATTTGGTGAAAGGAAATCAGCTGACCTTCTTGAATCTGTGGGAGCATGAGTTCTTCTTTTATCGGACCGACCCAGCGTGGTCGTAAACTGAAGCAAATCGCGGCGGGTGTATTTACGATCCGGGGACGACGGTCTGCTTGAAGTGTTCGATGGCTTGCCGCATGGATGCAGTGATCTGTGGGTTTTCGGTGGCGATGTTGGTGGTTTCCTTGAGGTCCTTCGCGAGATCGAAGAGCTGAAGATCGTCGCCCTTGATGATCATCTTCCAGTTCTCCCGGCGCATAGCGGTTCCGAGTTTGGGCTCGTAGCCGAAGAAGATGTCGCGGTCGGGGAAGGATTCCTGACTCAGGAAGTGCTCCTTGGCGCTGGCACCATCGAGATTGTCCGGATTGCCGTCCGAGATGCCGGCGAGGTCGGTGAACGTTGGGAATAGATCGAAGCCGACGAGAAGCGCATCCGACTGCGTGCCGGCCTTGATTTTACCCGGCCACCACGCCACGGCCGGGACCCGGTGCCCGCCCTCATACTGGCTGAACTTGCGGCCCCGTAGTCGCCCCGCTACCGGGCTCATGGTCACGTCGCCGTTGTCCGACCAGAAGAAGACGAGGGTGTTGTCCGCCAGGCCCGATTCGCGGACCGTATCGATGATCGTGCCAATGCTGGCGTCCAGATCCTTCACCATCTCCAGGTAACGGGGGCGGTTTTCGTCGTTGATGCGGTTTTGTTTCCAACCCTTCTTGCGGTTCTCCGGCGTGTCGGTGCGGGTTTGGTAGGGGTTGTGCGGAGTCTGGTGGGCCACGTAGAGGAAGAATGGCTGATCCTTGTGGCGCTTGATGAAGTCGACGCTTTTCCCGGTGATGACGTCCGTCGAGTAGCCCTTCACGTCCTGTCGTTTGAGACCATTGCGCCAGCTCCCGTGCCGGTGGTAATCCCCCGCCCCGTTGAGGAGGCCGACAAACTCATTGAAGCCTTGGTGGATGGGATTGAATTTGTCTTGGTAACCGCAGTGCCACTTGCCGAAGAGGGCGGTCGCATAGCCGCCCTTCTTGAAGACCTGACCAAGGGTGGGCGTGGATGCGGGGATCCCCTGGTTCGGCTCCCGGTCGCCGACGATGACGTCGACAATGCCGGCGCGTTGCTGGTAGCGACCGGTGAGAAAAGCGGTGCGGGTCGGGCTACACACCGAGGAGTTGGCATGGAAGTCGGTAAAGGTCATTCCTTCCTTGGCCATTCGCTCGATTCGCGGCGTCCCGATCCAGCCGTCGTAGAGCTTCAGGTCGCGGCAACCGAGGTCGTCCGCCAGGATCACGATGATGTTTGGCGGCTGGGCGGCAGAGCCGAGGACGGATACGAACAAGGCAAGGAATACAAGGCGAAGGGTCTTCATGGGAAAAGGGTTGGCCCGATAAATGAAGAATTCAATACTCGGTCACGCAGCGCGCAGGGATTTGCGCTGTAAACCACGTTTGCGGGCTGAAATCATGATGGCTAAAATCCCATAAAATCTGGCCAATGACCACAAGACAGTTCTGCGGCCGGAGTGCATGGTCTCGACCATGAGCAAGTCATCCACTGTGAACGTCGCCATTGTCGGACTCGGTTTCGGCGCGGAATTTATTCCGATTTACCAGCGGCATCCGCAGGCCGACATGGCGGCGATCTGTCAACGGACGGAGGCGACGCTGAAGGAGGTGGGAGACCGGCATAGCGTGGAGAAGCGATTCGCGGATTACGATGAATTGTTGAAGGATGACTCGATCGATGCGGTGCACATCAACACGCCGATTCCGAATCATGCGGAACAGACGATCAAGGCATTGAAGGCTGGCAAGCACGTGGCCTGCACGGTGCCGATGGCGACGACGGTTGAGGACTGCAAAGCGATCGTGGAGCTGACCCAAGCAACCGGATTGAAGTATATGATGATGGAAACCGTGGTTTATGCGCGGGAGTTCCTGTTCATGAAGCAGCTCTACGACGAGGGGAAACTCGGCAAGCTGCAGTTCATCAAGGCGAGTCATCAGCAGGACATGGACGGCTGACCGAACTACTGGCCGGGACTGCCGCCCATGCATTACGCGACGCATTGTGTGGGGCCGGCTTTGGGATTGGCCCGCAACGAAGCGGAGTTCGTGAGTTGTTTTCCGAGCGGGACGATTCGCGAGGAATTGCACGGGCACTACAATTCGCCTTTCGCGGTCGAGAGCACGCATGTGCGTTTTCGCAACAGCGACCTGAGCGCTCACATCTACCGCTCACTCTTCGATGTGGCCCGGCAGTATCGCGAGAGCATGGAGGTCTATGGTTCGAAGCAGGCGGTGGAATGGCCGCTGATCGAGGGGAAGCCCCTGGTATTGCACACGGCCAAAAAGCCGGAACCGGAGATTCCCGAAGAGGTGGAGTGCCCGGACTTCGGTTATCTGCTTCCGGACGAGATCGCGCCCTTCACGCAAGGTGGTGTCTATGGCGGTGAAGATGGCGACGATCACCTGAGCTTTACGCAGGGCGCTGGCCATGGCGGTTCGCATCCACACCTCGTTCATCAGTTCGTCCAATTGTTGCGGGGTGAAGGCGAGGGCTATCCGAACGCCGTGCAATCAGCCAACATCACTTTGACCGGCATTCTGGCGCATGAGTCCGCCTTGAAAAATGGCGAGCTTGTCCGCTTGCCCGAATGGAGCTTTTCGTAATTCTCCCCCGATCGGCATGAATAGATTCCTGCTTTGTGTCCTTTGTGCCTTCGTGGTTCACACCTCTGAAGGGGCGGACAATATTAACGTCTTGTTCATTGCGGTGGATGATCTGCGTGATTGGGTTGGGCATTTGCGGGGGCATCCGAACGCAAAGACACCGAATATCGATCGTCTGGCCAAACGTGGAGTTTCCTTCACCCGCGCGCACTGCTCGGCTCCGCTCTGCAACCCGTCACGAATCAGTCTGCTGACGGGGATTGCCCCGTACCGCTCCGGCGTTTATGGCAACGGCGAACGATTGCGCGACAAACTCCCGGATGCGCACACCTTGATGCAGCGCTTTCGGGCCGCCGGTTACACTGTGCGTGGCAGTGGGAAGATCTTTCACGGAACGGGGGCCTACGACACGGCTTCCTGGGACGACTATTTCGTACCCGGCCGCAGCAAAAAACGACCGGCAAAACCTCGCGACCAGAGTTTGTCCAAATCGGCGTGGACACCCTGGGGGCCGCTCGCTTCCACAGATGAGAAAATGTTCGACGGCAAGGTGGCTTCCTGGGTCGTTGCGCAGTTGAAGAAATCCCACGGCCAACCGTTCTTTCTCGCCTGTGGGCTCACCAAACCGCATCTGCCCTGGCAGGTTCCCCAGACGTATTTTGATCTGCACCCATTGGATGAAATTCAGCTCCCTGCCACCCGGAAGGGCGATCTGGAGGACGTTCCCGCCTATGGCAAGAAGTTGGCGCGGGAGGTTTACGATCCTTCCGGTGAGAGGAACTTTGCGGTGAAGCCGAATGGTGATCACGCTAACGTGCTGGCGAACAAGCAATGGCGCAAAGCGGTTCAGGCCTATCTCGCGACCATCAGCTTCGCCGACGCTCAAATCGGTCGGATTCTTCGCGCACTGGAACAAAGTGAACACGCCGACAACACCCTTGTCGTGTTGTGGGGCGATCACGGCTGGCATCTCGGCGAAAAGGATCACTGGCGCAAACATGCGCTCTGGGATGTATCCACCCGCCCGCCGCTGATCTTTGCTGCTCCGAATGGAATTACGAAAGGCCGACTCTGCCGCCGTCCGGTGAGCCTGATCGATATCTATCCCACGCTCCTCGAGCTGTGCGGACTTCCGAAGCAGACACGCTTGGACGGACAGAGCCTCAAACCCCTCCTGAAGGATCCCGATCGGAAATGGAATCACCCGGTCGTCGTGACCTACGGCCCCAATAACCACGCCGTGCAAACGGAACGTTGGCGCTACATCCAATACCACGACGGAGGAAAGGAACTCTACGATCAAGACCGCGATCCCCATGAGTGGATCAACCTGGCGGGGATTCCCGAGCATCAGGAGATTGTCCGCGAACTGCAGGGGGCGCTGCCAAGATCGATCGCAACCAAGCCCAGAAAATGAACTACGGAATACTCAGAACACACGGAAGGCTGACGCTGGTTGGAGTTCGCGCTTTAGCGTGTTTCGGGCAATCTCAAGTTCGCAGGTGAATCTCCTCCGTCCGAGTAAAACGAAACACCCAAACATCATGAAACAATTCCTACTTGGTGTCCTTTGTGCCTTCGTGGTTCACACCTCCGCGGCGAAGCCGCATAGCGATCAAACGGCACGTTTGCCGAACATCGTCTTCTTTCTCGTCGATGACCTGGGCTGGTCGGATGTCGGCTGCAATGGAAGCACGTTTTACGACACACCGAACATCGATCGGCTGGCGGCTGAGGGAGTCCGGTTTACGGACGGCTATGCGGCCTGCCACGTGTGTTCCCCGACCAGAGCGAGTATCCTGACCGGAAAATACCCGGCCACGCTCAATCTTACCGATTGGCTCAATGGCAGAAGCAATCGTCCCTACCAGGTCCTCTTGAACGCTGAGAAAGCCATGAGTCTGGACGAGAAAGAGACGACCCTGGCGGAAGTGTTGAAGGTCGCAGGTTATGCCACCGCCTTGTTTGGCAAGTGGCATCTTGGAAGAGGCACGAGTCCGACCGAGCATGGTTTTGACATTCACGTGCCGCATTCGGTGAATTCAAATCTGGGGAGACGAGGATTCTACAATCCCAAGAAGATTCCGGGACTCGATGGAGGAGAATACGTGACCGATCGTTTGGCCGAATTGGCGGCGCAATACATTGATGAGAAAAAGGACCGGCCGTTTCTGTTGTATATGTCGCACTTCTCCGTGCATGACCCAATTCACGGCCGGCCTGATCTGGTCGAAAAATATCGGAAGAAGTTGGCCGGGCTGCCGGTCCGTTCCGGGCCCGACTTTATTCTCGAAGGAAACCCTGACAGTCCGACCTGTCCGAGCAGAGCTGAGCTGGATGAGCTGATAAAGCTGCCGAAGTATCGGGATACCTACACGACCTACTCCAACGATCTCGTGAAGGTGAAGCAAAAGCAGGACAATGTTCAGTTCGCCGGAATGGTTGAATCAGTCGATCAAAGTCTGGGAACGCTCATGGCAAAGCTGAAGGAGCATGGCATTGATGATAACACCATCGTCATCTTCATGTCCGACAACGGCGGAATGTCCGTCATGAACGGAACTCCCAGTTTCAAAACAACCAAGGACAAGATTGATACGCGTGCGTCCTCATCAAATCTACCGCTACGTGGCGCGAAAGGCTGGCTCTACGAAGGTGGCATCCGGGTTCCGCTGATCGTGAAATGGCCGCACCAGGGAAAAGTTGGAACGGTATGTAATGAACCGGTCGTCAGCACTGACTTTTTCCCCACGATTCTGGAAATGGTAGGTGTGGAGAATGAAATCACTGACATCGATGGGAAGAGCTTCACCCGTTTGGTGCGCGGGGAAGAGATGGACCGGGGTCCGATCTTCTGGCACTTCCCGCATTACAGTAATCATGGAATGCAGAGCCCGGGCGGCGCCATTCGGAATGGGGATTACAAGCTTCTCGAATATTTCGAGAACGGAACGGTTCAGCTGTTTAATTTGGCAAATGACATCGGTGAGCAGAACGATTTGTCGAAAATTGAAGTGCGGAAAACGAAGGAACTCACCGAGAAGCTTCGTCAATGGCGCAAAGATGTCCATGCGCAGATGATGAAACCCAATCCCGATTATGATCCATCCTCGGACTTATGGTCCGGTAAGAAGTGACATACCTCGCCCAACGTTACCCGAGCAGCCGCCGACGCACATCAGCCCCACATGAATACAATCTCTCGCCACTTCATTCAGCATCTCCGCGGCGAATCCGCATGGCGGGCAAGCGGCACGCTTGGCTTGCCCGAATGAAACTTTTCGCAATTATCCCCCGAACCACGTCATGAAGAACTTGCTCCTTACCGCCCTGTTCGCGCTGTCGGCCGTTTTCGCCGAAGCCGCCAAACCCAAAGTCGTATTTATCTCCGGCAAGCCGAGTCATGGCCCCATGAGCCACGAGCACCGCGCCGGGAATCTGATCCTCGCCAAGCGTCTGAACGCTTCCGGTCTCGCCAATGCAGTCGTGCTCCCGGACATCGGTTACCCCGAGGACTCATCCGTGCTCAAAGATGCCGACACGATCGTGATTTTCTGCACGGGTCATGGCGGCCATGTCCTCAATCCCAAGCTGAAAGAGTTCGACGCGCTGATGAAGAAAGGCGTCGGAGTGGTGATGATCCACTGGACGACCGAAGCTGTGAAGGGCGAGCCCGGCGAGAAGTTCCTCCAATGGATGGGCGGCTTCTGTGATCTCGATTGGTCGGTGAACCCGCACTGGATTGCCGACTTCAAACCGCAGAAGCACGAGATCTGGAACGGCGTCAAACGCTTCAAGGTCAACGATGAGTGGTACTACCACATGCGCTTCGTCAAAGACCGCACTGGACTCACCCCGATCCTAACCGATCTCCCCGGACCCGAAACATTGAAACGCCCGAACGGCCCTCGCAGCGGCAACGTCCATGTCCGGCGCTCCGTTGCCAACGGCGAATCCCAACACGTCGCCTGGGCCTACCAGCGGCAAGGCATGAAAGGTCGCGGCTTCGGCTTCACCGGCGGCCACGTCCACATGAACTGGCAGAACGACAACTACCGGAAGATCGTGCTCAACGCAATTCTCTGGACCGCTGGCGTCAACGTCCCGAAGAACGGCGTACCTTCCGCCACGCCCAGTGACGCGGAAATGCGTTCCAATCTCGACGACAAGAAGAAGCGCGCGCCACGCCGCCAAGCGAAGCCTTCGACCGCTTCGAAGCCGGCTGCTAAGAACGAGCCCCCTCCCAGCTTTGATCAGTTGCGCCAACAAGCCATCAAGCGTCTTGATTCACGCAAGTCTTTGAACCTTCTCACCAAGTCGCTGAACACCACCAAGAATCCCAAAACCCAAGCCGCCCTCATGCAAGGGATGGTCGCCGGTCTCGCCGGCCAACGGAATGTCCCCGCACCCGCCGGTTGGGGACAAGCCATGGCCAGCCTCTCCAAGAGCAGCAACGCTGACGTCGTCAAATACTCCCTCCGCCTCGGACAGATCTTCGGCGTCAAAGCCGCCACCCAACAGGCCATCGCCGCCGTCAAGAATACCAAGGCTTCCGCAGACGTTCGACGCAGCGCGTTGCAATCCCTCGTCACCCAACGTTCTCCCGAAGTGAAGGGCCTGCTCCCCTCGCTCCTCAACGACAAGGCTCTCCAAGTCGATGCCATCCGCGCCTACGGGGCCATCGAAGACAACAACGCCCCCAAACAAATCCTCAAGCGTTACGCGTCCCTCGATTTCCAAGCCAAACGCGCCACCGTCGAAACCCTCGCCTCGCGCAAGAACTACGCCCAACAACTCTTGGGCGCCATTAAGAACAAGACCGTTCCGAAGCAGGATATCCCTACTTACCTCGCCCGCAACCTTTCCCAACTCCTCGGCAAGTCCTTCGACCGCGCCTTCGGCAAGATCGACTCTCTCTCCCAAGACAAGGCCGCGTTGATCAACAAATACCGCAAGCTCTTGGATGACAAACACATGGCCAAGGGAGATCCTCAGAAGGGGCGCCAGATGTTTGAATTGGTCTGCGCCTCCTGCCACCAGATCTACGGCAAAGGCGCCCACATCGGCCCCGACCTCACCGGCTCCAATCGCGGCGACATCGATTACATCCTCCTCAACATGATCGACCCCAGTGCCGATGTCCCCGACGCCTACAAGTCGGTCACCATCAACACCAGGGACGGCCAGGTATTGGTCGGTACCCTCGCCGCCGAAGACGGCCAACGCGTCGTCCTCAACACCGTCGGTCAAAAACTCACCGTCCTAAAGTCGGACATCAAGACCCGCACCGTCTCCAAACTCTCCATGATGCCCGAAGGCCTCTTGCCTGCCTTGTCCGACTCCCAAGTCATTGACCTCGTCAAATACCTCCAGACCAAGAAGCAAGTCGCCCTTCCTTGACTCGTAGCTCAGGCGGCTCGCCTGAGAACCAGCAAATGTTTTCAACCACGGAATACACCGAAGACACGGAAGGGGAAAATTTCTCTTCGTCTTCTTTCCGTGTCTTCGGTGTATTCCGTGGTTGCTCCTCTTTTCGATCTTCCTGCCCCCATTTTCGTGCCATGAAAAAACTTTTCCTTCTTACCGCTCTGCTCATCACTACATCAGTGGTTTCCGCCGCCGTCCTCGGCCAAAAGCACCGCACCAGCAATGCCCCCTTCCTCAAGCCCAAGGAAGCCCTCGCCAAGATGGCCATCCCGGACGATTTCGAAGTCAGCATATTTGCTTCCGAACCCACCATCGGCGAACCAATCGCCTTCACCTTCGATGACAAGGGCCGCATCTGGGTCGTCGAGAACTACAACTACGTCAACCGCCGCGCCCACAAGGAAACCAACCAGGTCACCCGCATCCAGATCCTCGAAGACACCGACAGCGACGGCGTCTTCGACAAGAAGAAGACCTTCACCGACAAACTCACCTTCAGCTCCGGCATCGCCGTCGGCTTTGGCGGCGTCTACGTCGGCTCTCCGCCCAACCTTACCTTCATCCCCGACAAGAACGGCGACGACAAACCCGACGGCCCTCCCGAGATCCTCCTCGACGGCTGGGGTCATCACGACCGCCACGAAACCCTGAACAGCTTCATCTGGGGCCCCGACGGTTGGCTCTACGGCTGCCACGGGGTCTTTACCTCATCCTACGTTGGCAAACCGGGCGCGCCCAATTCCGAACGCGAGTTCATCGACGGCGGCATCTGGCGCTGGCACCCCACCAAGAAGGAATTCGAGATCTTCGCCCGCGGTCTCTCCAATCCCTGGGGCTTTGACTTCAACGACCACGGACAAGGCTTCGCCACCTGCTGCGTGATCCCGCACCTCTTTCACGTCGTGCAAGGCGGCACCTACCACAAACAAAGCAAACCCCACCTCAATCCCTACGTCTACGACTACATCCCCACCATCCGCGATCATACGCACCTGAGCGCCCACGGCGGCGCCCGCTTCTACCTCGCCGACACCTTCCCCGCGAAATACCGCGACCAACTCTTCATGTGCAACATCCACCAGCACCAGCTGCTGACGGATGTCATGAAGCCCAAAGGCTCCAGCTACATCGGCAGCCACGGCGAGGATTTCATCAGCATGAACGACCTCGCCTGGGTCGGCTTCAGTCTCGAGACCGGCCCCGACGGCGGCGTCTACATCCTCGATTGGCACGACACCGACGTTTGCGGCAACGCCATCAACTTCCCCAACAGCGGCCGCATCTACCGCGTCATGCCCAAGAACGCGCCGAAGATCGAACGCCCCAACATCCGCGCCCTGTCCGACCTAGAACTGGTGAAGCTGCAAAACCACCCCAACGACTGGTACGTCCGCCAAGCCCGCCTCCATCTCCAAATGCGCGCTGCTGCAGGCAAGCTCGACAAGCAGAGCGCCACCCGGAAGTTGGAGCAACTGCTCACCACCGCCAAATCCTCCGGCAAAAAACTCCGCGCCCTGTGGGCCCTCCACGTCATCGGAAGTCTTGGTGAGCAACGACTCCACCGCCTCCTCGGCTACGGGGACGAATACATCCGCGCCTTCTCCATCCAGTTCCTCATTGAGGACAAGCAACCTTCGGTTGCATCGTTATCTCGCTTCGCGAGCATGGCCCAAAACGACAAGTCCCCCGTCGTCCGCCTCTACCTCGCTTCCGCCTTGCAACGGATGCCGTTCGAACAACGCTGGCCCATCCTCGACGCCCTCTCCCAACACGCCGAAGACGCCGAAGACAACAACATCCCCCGCATGCTCTGGTTCGCCCTCGAACCCATGGTCCCCGCTCACCCCGAGTTGTCCCTTCAACTGGCCATGAACAGCAAGCTCACCAAACTCCAGGAACTCACCGCCCGCCGCATGGTCAGCGGCGACCTCCCCACCCGGCCTCAACGAAAAAAGCCGACACGCAGTGTCAAGGACACCCGCCCCATCTTCCTGGGCAAGGCTCCAGTGTCGCATCAAAAGGAAATCCGAAAAGTCGCCCCCGGCTTCCAAGCCTTTGACCTGGGCCTCCGCGGCGCCATTCCCCACAAGGTCTTCCGCAACGAATTCGCCATCATGACCCACCCCTTCAGCCGCGAAAAACCCGCCCGCCTGGTGCGTCATCTCGAAGTCCCCAAAGGAAAAACAACGAAGCTGAAACTCCGAGTCAGCCACCACCCCCACGCCGACTGGCAACTCCGAGTCCTTGCCGGAAAGAAAGTCCTGAAAGACACCATGGTCAGTTCCAAGACCGTCGGCCAAGACGAATGGCTCAGCCTCGAGTTTGACCTCTCCAAATACGCCGGCCAGCACCTCGACCTCACCCTCGAATGCAAAGCCAACAACTGGGCCAACGAATGGGCCTACTGGAGCGACGTCAAGGTCGTGAGCAACGGAATCACTTTGAGTCGTTTCCGAAACTAGGGGTGGTGCAATTGAGCGAGTATTGGATGGACGACGCGACTTCCATCCAATCGTCGAAGCCGGCGTTGAAGAAACTCCCGAGGAACAACAACGACCTCCACTTCACTCTATTCAACTCCACGCTTGCGAACGTCCCGCAATGCCGCGAACCCCTGCAAGCTCGCTCCGATCCCATGTAAGCGTCGCGCACCGGTCTTACGTCGCTTGCCGAATCGATCACGGAATTCTTCAAACACCTGGTTCACGAACTCTTTCGACCCAAACACGGCACCATCCGTCAGATACCGTATTCGCAGCCGTAAAACCTCCGCCGGTTCCAACCGTCCCCCTTGCTTGACCACCTTTAGAATCTGTTCACGCGAGAGGGCCTTCTTACCTGCCCGACCGGCGTCACCCGCGTAGACCATCATCAGGCAACGGTACTCCCCTGATGCCTGGCGCCAGTTGGTCGAATCGCACACCCACGAAATCGACCGGCGAATCGCCGTATTCCCCGCCATCGCCTCGGCATGTCCGCAAAAACGATAATCCTTCGGATCCTCCACCAGTCCCGCCCGCACCGGATTCAAATCGATATACATCGCCACCGTTCGCAAGGACTCCGACGTATCCTCCACCAGCACACTCTTGAACCGCTCCGCCCACAAAGTGCCAAACCGTTTGTGTTTCTTGTTGTACCACTTCGAAAAGCGCTGCTTCAGCGCCCGCATGAACTGCGAAACATCCCCCATCTGCCCCAACAACCGTCCCCGAGTATCCTTCCCCAACACTCCGCGGTTTTCGAAATCTTCCGCTACCAACTGCACCCAAGGCTCTCGTCTCCCGTAATACTTCACCATCCGCCGGCACAACTCCGCGTCCGGAACCTCCTCCGAATCCAACACCCGCACCAGCAGGTGAACGTGATTGGTCATCACGCAATACGTCACGATTTCCACCCCGCAGAATTCTGCGACCCGCCACATCATCCGCCGGAAAAACTCCTTCTCTTCATCCCCCAGCAACATATCCCCGCCCTGCCGGGATTGAGATGAACGTATTGAATCAGGTTGGTCAAATAGTCGCTGCGATAGTTTGATCCTGCTATTGCCTCGTTTTCAACCAGGATGGACTTGTATCTTCCTGCAAACAGATGGCCACGCAACCGGTTACGGGCATTGATCCTCTGAGTAAAGGTTTGCTGAAACCAGGTCATTCCTGCCACGAGATTGGGTTCCGGAGTCCTGAAAACCAGGTGATAGTGATTTGACATCAAAACCCAGCAATAAACCTCCCAGCCCGTTTTCTCGATAGCTTCTTCAAAAGTCTTAATGAAAATACGGCAGTCTTCGTCGTGAAACACGATCTTTCCACGATGATTGCCCCATGGAACATGTCCCCTTGGGTGTTTTCGGGGAAGATCCTCCCGAACAACTCGATCGCCGACAGCGCGGCCAGCTCCGGAACGCTTTGCGAGCAGAAGACCTGCGCCGCCGTCTGCACGAAGCCAAGGCCTTGATCGAGGCGAACGAACGCAATTAGTTCAGACGGTTGTTTTGTAACCGGCGCGGATCAAGGCGAAACTCTCATGAGTTCCGCTACTCGCCATAGATCGCTGGCTGTGATAGCACACGCCCGTCTGCCGATTCCCGTGTTGGGCAATTGGACTTAATACATGATCGAAACCCTTACCCAGCTCTTCGGTGACGCCGCGACCTTCGTCTGGACTTACGTCGTCGTTGGTCTGTGCCTCATGGTGGGGCTGTATTGTACCTTTCGGACCCGCTTCGTTCAGTTCAGTTCATTCATTCACGCGATCGGGTTGCTGGTTGGCAAGTATCCCGAAAGCGAAGATGAGAAGGATGGCATTACGACGTTTCAGGCCCTGTCCACCGCACTCTCGAGCACGGTCGGCATCGGCAACATTGCGGGCGTGGCGGTCGCCATTAAGACAGGCGGACCCGGGGCGATCTTCTGGATGTGGTTCATGGCGCTCATCGGGATGGCCCTGAAATTTGCTGAAGGAACTTTGGGTAGTCTGTATCGCCAGAAGATCGGCGCGGATGGCGAGAAGGGTGGCGGTCCGATGTATTACATCACCAAGGGGCTTGGTGAACGTTGGAAACCGGTGGCGGTCTTTTATTCGGTGTGCACCGCCGTCGGTGTTCTCGGTGCGTGGAACATGTTTCAATCAAACCAGGCCGCCGCCGTGTTACATGACCAGATGTCAGTGCCGCCTTGGGTGACGGGTTTGGTGCTGACCGTCTTTGCCGGGCTCGTATTGATTGGCGGGATCAAACGGATCGGCACGGTGGCATCCATGATCGTGCCGCCGATGTGCGTGATTTACGTCATCACCGTGATGGTGATCTGCGTGATGAACCTGGATCGCATGCCAGCGGTGTTCGGCCTGATCTTTCATGACGCGTTTCAATTCGATTCGGTCGGCGGGGGAGTGTTGGGAACGGCGGTGTTGATCGGCATTCGTCGAGCGTTGTTCTCGAATGAAGCGGGCACTGGGACGGCCGGTATCGCCCATGCGGCGGCGCACACGGCCCATCCCGTGAGGCAGGGCATCGTGTCCAGCCTGGGGCCCTTCATCGACACGATCGTCGTCTGCGGTGCGACGGCCTCGGTCATCCTGCTCAGCGGCTTCTACGGGACAGAGAGTTACCAAAACACGACTGGGACTCGTATGAGCTTCGAGAAATCGGATGGTCTGCTCATTTGGACGGGTGTTCCGGCGGACGAAAGCCCTCTCCAAAGTTTTATGGACGGTGAACGCGTTATCGCCGTCTCCGGTACCCAGGTCGAATTTGGTCTCGGCGACCTGGCCCGTACAAACATCAGTGGTGTCATCGGTATCCGATTATCCGCCTGGTACGAAAAGTTGGTCCCGGAGATCATTCTTCGAGACGACAGCTCGCGAGAAGTCTTGTCGGGCGCAGACGGGATCGAAGGTGTTACGCCTCCCCGGCAGTGGGGATCCTGGGTCATGAAACTCGAGGACGATTGGTTGCAACGATTCGCGGATGATACGAAAGCTGACAACCTCAAGCTGGTCGTCGATGCCGGCGCCAGTGGCCAAGTTTATCTCGATCGCGTGGAATTGGTTTCGCAAGCCAATGGCATCGTCCTCTCCACCGCGGCCTTCTCCAAGTTCTTCGGCGTCTTCGCCAGCTTTTTCATTCCCATCGCCGCGCTGCTCTTTGCCTACAGCACGGTGATCGCGGGGAACTACTACGGCGAGGTCTCCTGCCACTACCTGAGCGAGAAACTCGTGAAGCCCTACCTCTGGCTCTACATCATCGCGACCTACCTTGGCTGCGCGGTCAACCTCGACATCGTGATCAACTTTTCGGATCTCACCGTCGGCTTGATGGCTCTCCCAAACCTGATCGCTGTCGCGCTGCTCCTTCCCATCGTGATCCGACAAACACGGGATTACTTCGGTGGCCAGGGACAGGAGACCAAACGAGCTGATGCAGTATCTGAAGCAGGCAAACCAGACGACGCAAGCTGAAGACGCGAGTGTCATCGACACCGTCAGAGCGATGCTCGAGCGCATCGCGAATGAAGGTGAGGCGGCGGCGGCTGCGTACGCGCGTGAATTCGATGATTGGGAAGGTGATGTCGTGCTCCCACCGGAGAAACGTGCGCGTCTCATCGAAGAGGTTCCGCAACAGCTGAGGGACGATATCGATTTTGCGCATCAGCAGGTCCGGTGTTTTGCCCAAGCACAACGCGACAGCCAGCAGGAATTTGAAAAGGAGATTTCGCCCGGTGTGCTCCTGGGCCAACGACTGGTGCCGGTTCAATGCGCGGGATGTTACGTCCCCGGCGGACGCTACGCGCACGTGGCTTCGGCCTTGATGAGCGTCGCCACCGCCAAGGTGGCCGGGGTGCCCAGGGTGGTGGCCTGTTCACCGCCGCATGAAGGAAGCATTCATCCCGCGATCGTTTACGCGATGGATCGCGCGGGCGCCGATGTCATTCTGGAACTGGGCGGGTTGCAGGCGGTGGCCGCCATGGCGCACGGCTTCTTCACAGGTTGGAAGGCCGATATCCTCGTCGGGCCGGGCAATGCCCACGTGGCTGAAGCCAAGCGGCAGCTGTTCGGTGAAGTCGGTATCGATGTCGTTGCCGGTCCGACGGAAACCGCCATCATCGCCGATGAAGGCGCGGATGCGATGACCATCGCGGTGGATCTTGTCTCCCAGGCCGAGCATGGCCCGACCTCGCCGGCCTGGTTGTTTACGACGAGCAAGGAGTTGGGCGAAAAGACGATGTGTATGATCCCACAAGTCGCCGGCGACCTGCCCAATCACGAGGTGATTCGCCGCGCTTGGGAGGACTTCGGCGAAGTGGTGTTGTGCGATGATCGCGAGGAAGTTGTGACCCTCAGCGATCGCTACGCGCCGGAACATTTGCAGGTGATGGCGGCGGATGAAGATTGGTGGCTGCAACGATTGAGCAACTACGGTTCGCTGTTCCTGGGCGAAGGCGCCACGGTCACTCATGGGGACAAGTGTTCGGGCACCAATCATATCCTTCCCACCCGCCGAGCGGCCCGCTACAGCGGCGGGTTGAACGTGCAGAAGTTCATGAAGATTCTCACCTATCAGCGAATCAGCCCGGCAGCGAATGAGACCATCAGTGCCGTTGCCTCCCGCATTTCCCGGGCGGAAGGAATGGAGGCTCACGCTCGCGCCTGTGATTGGCGGCTGCGAAAATTCTTTCCCAACCAGGACTGGGATTTCCCGGTGCACGATCAAGAGCGATACGATTGAAAACCTTCACCAAATCGTTCACCCAACAGGAACCGATTCCCGAGGTCGGCATCGAACGCGCGGTCGAACTGATGCGCAGCGGCCGCCTGCATCGCTACGATCGCGATCCGGGTGACGACGGTGAGGTCGGCCGATTGGAACGCGAGTTTGCCGGCTTCATTGGTGTTCCCTTCTGTCTCGCCTGCGCCTCCGGCGGCTACGCCATTCACATTGCCCTGCGCGCTGCCGGCGTGAAGACCGATGATACCGTACTGACGAACGCCTTCACTTTGGCCCCTGTGCCCGGAGCCATTCACAACAGTGGTGCGCGTCCAGTTTTCGTCGAGATGACCGACGATCTCTGCATCGATCTTAAACACTTGGATCGAATGGCCAGCGAGAGCCGCTCTCGTTTTCTTCTGCTCTCTCATATGCGCGGACACATGGCCGATATGGATCGCGTGCTGGAGATCTGCCAACGTCACGATCTTTTTCTCATTGAAGACTGCGCCCACACCATGGGGGCGTCATGGAATGGTCGCCCGAGCGGCAGCGACGCCGACATCGCCTGCTTCAGCACGCAGACCTACAAACACATCAACTCTGGCGAAGGCGGGCTGCTCACCACGCGTCACAGCGAGATCATGGCCCGGGCGGTGATGTTGTCCGGTTCCTACATGCTTTACGATCGTCACCCGGCCGGCCCTCCGGATGAGGAGTATCGGGACATTCGTCTGCAAACCCCCAACCTCAGTGGGCGCATGGACCATTTGCGAGCCGCGATCCTGAGACCGCAATTGGCCGACCTGCCGGAGCGCTGCAAGCGCTGGAACGAACGGTATGAAACGTTGGCGACTCGACTCTCCAGTATGTCCGGCTTGCACATTCCTGAAAGAAAGCCGGAAGAACAATTCGTTGGCAGTTCCCTTCAGTTCTCCCTGCCTGATCTCAACGGTGAATCGATTGCCCGGTTTATCCGCACCTGCGCCGAGCGCGGCGTGGTGATCAAATGGTTCGGAGACCCCGAACCACACGGCTACACCAGTCGCTACGACAGCTGGCGCTATCTTGAAGAAACGCCGGACCTGCCCCAGACCGATCGGATCTGCAACACACTCTGCGACCTCCGCATTCCACTCACATTCACGGAAGAGGATTGCCAGCTGATCGTGGAGATCATCAGTGAGGAATTGAAATGAGCGACGAAGATCCACACGACTTGCAACGATTTGTCAGCGCCCAGGAGCACGCCTACGAAACCGCGTTGAAGGAACTGCGCCGGGGTCGCAAGACCTCGCATTGGATCTGGTACATCTTTCCCCAAGTGGCCGGGTTGGGATTCAGCCCGACCTCGCAGCAGTATGCCATCCAGAGTCGCGCTGAAGGTCTGGCGTACCTGGAGCATGAATTGCTCGGTCCTCGCCTGAAGGAATGTACGCAGGCGCTTCTGAATCTGGGTTCCCGGCGCATCACCGACGTCATGGGCAAACCGGATGATTTGAAACTGAAATCATCCATGACCTTGTTTGCGGAAATCTCAGATGCCCCGATCTTTGAACAGGTTTTGAAGCGTTTTTACGGCGACCGACGGGACGACCTGACGCTGGAGTTCCTGAAGTCCGAAGCCGGGAATTGAGATCCCATTCGTGATCGCTGGTCGAGCAACAGAAGGTAGCTCGGATTGATGAACGTGTTCTTGCGGTAGGCATTGGAGAATCATTGAGATTCAGGTAGTTTCCGAGCGCATGAAACGCGCGTTCCTTCTCACTTTCCTCCTCACCATCAATGCTGTCGCGGCTGATCGCATCGCTGAACTCGACGCCTACTGGGCTGAAGTTTCCCGGTCGGTGAAGGCTGGCGATTTCGCGGGCTATCGCGCCACCTGTCATCCACAAGGCATCCTGGTATCGGGCAATTCGAAGACGAGTTACCCGCTCAGCAAGGCATTGGCTCGTTGGAAGCAGGGCTTCGACGACACCAAGGCGGGCAAGATGAAGGCGAGCGTGGAATTTCGTTTCAGCCAACGCTGGGGTGATGAGACCACGGCTCACGAAACCGGAATCTTTCTTTATTCCTCGACCAACGCCGAGGGCAAGAAGTCGCAAGATTACATCCACCTCGAAGCCTTGCTTACCAAGACCGATTCCGGCTGGAAGATCCTGATGGAATTCCAAAAATCAAAGGCGACTGCGGTGGAATTTGCCCAACTCAAATAACCGCCAAGTCTCCGGCGCTGGCCGGGTCAAATTATCGATGAACTTCCGAATCAAATCCTTGCGCCTTGCGGCCTCGTTGGCCGTGATTGCCGCCCCGGCTTTCAGCGCCGAACCGATCCGTTTTCGTGTCGTTCTGTTTTGCGCTGCCGACGAGAAACCCACCCCCGCCGCCTTTGAACGGGTGCGGCAATACGTGCACTACACGGAAGATTTCTACACGCGTTGGATGAAGCATTGGGGCTACGCACCGAAGCAATCGTTGACCGCCGTGCGCGACACCAACGGGAGACCGATGATCTATTCCGTCACCGGCCGAAGCAAAAAGAACAGCGGCGCCTACGCCAAGCCGAACTTCAGCAACGAGGTGAAGGAGTTGGTGCAGGCGAAGTATGGATTCAAGAAGGGCAAGGACGTCTGGTGGGTCTTCATCCACGAACCCGGCGCTGGCTGGGGCATTGGCGGCGGCAACATGCGGCGCGGCGGTTGGTCTTGGGGCGCCTATTTCGCGAAACCACCCGGCAACGTTCGCCCGGGCGCGCAACTGGCCGCGGGAATTGTCCGCGACCTGAAACTGAAAGGTGGCGTCCACGAACTCGGCCACGCCCTCGGTCTTCCACACATCGGCCCACGACCGGAGGATAATCTCGGCAATTCCCTCATGGGTCCGACTCATTTCAACTACGCCCGCCGCGTCAAGGATCCGAAAAAGCAGCGTACCTCACACCTTACGCAGGCCGCCGCCGCCATGCTCTATCGGCACCCATTGTTCACCGGCGACACCAAGGATCGCTTCAAACAGATCCAGCTGCGCATGTCAAACCTCTCCGCCACGATGCAAAAGGGAGTCGTCAAAGTCTCAGGCAAGCTCACCTGTAACATTCCCGCCCACAGTGTGATCATCTGCAATTACACCAAGAACACCGTCGGTCCGTATTGGCAGAAGATGTAAGTCGGCAAGGTGGCGAAGAACGGAACATTCAACGTGGACGTCGGCGGTACCGGCCGTGCCAAGGGCGGCAATCTGATGATCGCTTTCTGCCTGGAGAATGGCGCCGTTACCGGCAACAACCGCGGCGTGGCCTTTACGCAGACACATATTGCCAAGGAATACACCATCGCCAACGGTCGCATTGTGCTGAAGAAGTAAGCACCACCTACCGACAGACCTCGGTGAGAATCTCCAGCATTCGTCGATTGGTCGCGGCATCCTTCACCGCCAGGCGAATCATCCGGTCTTCCATGGCCGTCCCCATCGTACTGACGTTACGTAGAAAGAGACCGTGTTGACGGCTCGCTTGTACGACCATGTCCGCCTTGGGTCCTTTTTTCGGAAGCTCGCAAAGGAGGAAGTTCGCGATGCCGGGAACGATCCGCCAACCCAGTGATTTGAGGCCGTTTGCCATGGATGCCCGCAGCTCATGCGTCTCACGGTATCTCGCGCGATAATGATCGGGAGATGCGAGCGCTTTGACCGCGGCCACCTGCGAGGGAAGTCCCACGACCCAGGGCGGTGTGATGGCACGAAGACCTTCCAGTTGGTGGGCGGCGGAGCAAAGATACGCCACTCGTGCACCGCTGAGCGCGTAGACCTTCGACATTGATTTGCAGACGATCACATTGACTGAGGCGGCCGCAATCGACTCCAAGGATTCCCCTTCTCCCGCGTACTCGACGTAGGTTTCATCGATCCAGATGCGGGTGGTCGAAGGAGCCGAGCGAAGGGCCGACAGCAGTTCTCGGCGCGGGACATGCCGACCTGTGGGGCTGTTGGGATTCACGAGCACGACCAGGTCATACGCGTCGCGTAGGGCAACTCTCAAGCGGTCGAGATTCACTTCGTAGTCATCTTCTGCCGACAAGGTCAGGCGGTCCACCGTGCAACCGATCACCTTCTCAAGGACGTGCGCGTATTCGCCATAGGTCGGGTCAAGAATCAGGACGTGTGACTCCGGCCGCAACCAGTGGCGCAAGGCCCGGAAGATCAGATCGGACGAACCGGCTCCCGGCAGGATGTTGGCGGGTTGCACGCCTCGGGCTTCTGCGATGGCTCTGATAAGTCCGGCACAGTCGGTTGGCGGAGAGGTTCGCAGCAGCCAGTCCAGATTGGCAGTGAGCACCTCGGTGACCGCTGGGGCGGGAGGAAACCAGGCATCCAGGACGTCGGCGTTGATGACGTCATGCCGGCGTTCAAGATCGGAAAAATCTTCCCCGATGGATTTGAAGAACGCGCCGCCGTGAAAACATCTTGCCGGTTGGCGAAAACCCATCGGCAGACGCCAGCGGATCTGCTCCTCCATCCGCGTCAGCAATCCGCCGAACTCCTGGGTGTGGCGACGGAGTTCCTCGACCGAGGCATGCATCAGTTCATAGCACACACGGCCGGAAGTGGTCGTGCGACCCGTGGCTCGCATCCCACAGCGTTGATACAGACGCATGATTTCGCGACGACCGATGCCAATGATTCGATTTCCGCCATCTGCTTCCACCCAGCGCAGAGCCGCATACATGAGCAACCCTGCCAACTCCGTGCCGCGACAGGAGTCTATGACGGTCAACAGCCGCACCTCATAGACCGCCTCGCCGGCTTGTACGGGCAACTCGTTCCGCGGGAAATATTTGTCGATTGAAAATCGCGGGGCGGAAGGTGGTGTGATGCTCACGAATCCCGCCATTGTTTCACCGGCCTTCACGACCAGATACGCGTTCCATTCGTCAATCTCGTCGCAAAGTCTCTCCTCCGCATTGTCCGGATGCTGCCCCAGCTCGCGTGAGTACACTTCATGACGCAGCCGATAGATCGCCTCACGGTCTTCGGCGGTTGCCAGCGAGACTTCGTAGGGCGAATATTGCCTGTGACGGCTGGGCACGGACGAGGAATCGACCGCGGATGCTGCTTTCATGACTGCAACCTAGCCACGCGCGATCAGACCCGTAAATCGATTAACTCGATGACACCTTCACTCAAACCGATGTCAGTCGGTGGTGGACTTTGCTTTCGAACGAATCGGGTAGTTGCTATCTATCCCTCCATGCGCCGTTCAATTCCGATCTGCCTCATTCTTGCCCTGTGCCTCGCCTTCACACAGCAAATCGCAGCTCAAAGACCGAACGTGATCGTCTTCCTCACCGACGACCAGGGTTGGGGGGATCTGAGTATCAATGGAAACTCCAACCTCTCAACGCCCAACGTCGATTCACTCGCCCGCGATGGGGCGATGTTTGAGAACTTCTACGTCTGTGCCGTGTGTGCGCCGACGCGGGCGGAGTTTTTGACCGGGCGCTATCATCCACGCACCGGAGTCAGTGGTGTCAGCACGGGCCAAGGGCGTTTGAACATCGACGAGACCACGATCGCGGATGTGTTCAAGTCCGCCGGCTACGCCACGGGCGCCTTCGGCAAATGGCACAACGGTACGCAATCGCCCTATCATCCCAACGATCGCGGCTTCGACGAATACTACGGCTTCACGTCCGGCCACTGGGGCCACTACTTCAGCCCGCCCCTGGATCACAACGGGAAGAAAGTCCGCGGCAAGGGTTACGTTGTCGACGACTTCACCGACCATGCGCTCGACTTCATCGACGAGGTAACAACGAAGAACCAGGAACAAAGAACGAAGAACCCTTTCTTCATTTACCTTCCGTACAACACGCCTCACTCGCCCATGATGATCGGCGACAAGTTCTACAATAAATTCAAGGAACTCGATCCCGCCATGAAACATCGCGACCCGAAGAAGGAGGACGTGATGATGACCCGCGCCGCGTTGGCCATGTGCGAGAATATCGACTGGAACGTCGGTCGCGTGCTCAAGAAGCTCGACGAACTCAAACTGCGCGACGACACGATCGTGCTCTACTTCTGCGACAACGGTCCGAACTCGTGGCGTTGGAACGCCGGCATGAAGGGCCGCAAGAGTTCGGTCGACGAAGGCGGACTGCGTTCCCCACTCCACATCCGTTGGCCCGCGAAGATCAAGCCCGGCACCAAGGTCGCGCAGGTCACCGCCGCCATCGATCTGCTGCCTACCCTGGCTGGCATGGCAGGAATCACCTCGAAGCCGGCGAAGCCGCTGGACGGTCGCAGCTTTGCAAGGCTCTTGTTCAATGATGCAGCCAAGTTGCCCGCCCGCGATCTATTCAGCGTCTGGCGCAAGAGGTCAACCGTTCGCACGGAACGCTTCCGCCTGGATTCCGTCGGCAGGCTCTACGACATCCGCCATGATCGGGGACAGAACAAGGACGTTTCCCGGAAGCACCCCCGGGAAACCGCCCGCCTCCGCAAAGCCTTGGCCCAACACAAGCAGGAGATGGACGTGTTGAACCAACGGTTTGCCGATCGCCCCTTCACCGTTGGTTACGCCAAGTCCACCACGCTCCCCGCCCGTGACGGTGTTCCGCATGGAACGATCCAACGCAGTTCCAAAGCGCCGAACAACTCCTTCTTCAAAAACTGGACCAGCACCGACGACTCCATCACCTGGGACATCGAAGTCGGCCGGGAAGGCATGTACGACGCGACCGTCTACTACACCTGCGCCAAGGGTGACGTCGGTTCGCATATGCTCCTCCACGCCGATGGAGACCGGGCCGACTCAATCGAACAAGTCGTCAGCAAAGCCTTCGACCCGCCCCTCTACAACAAGTCCAAGGAACGTGTGGAGAAGTCGCACTACTTCGTGAAAGACTTCAAACCCCTGAAGATGGACGGTCCCATCAAACTCGAAAAAGGTCGGGCTCTCCTCCGCCTCCGTGTGCTGCAGATCACGGGCGAACAGGCGATCGACGTGCATTCGGTTGAACTGGTCAGGAAGTAGCCGAGGATCTACTTCGTCCGCTGCATCGCCGGCGTCGTCCAGTAGAGGTCCTTGACCCGTAAGCGTCCGCCCGGCGGCAACCAGGTTTCGTGTGCGACGGACATCTTTGTGCTGCCGCGCTGCACTTCATCGCCGCGAATGGCGACGTTGAAGACCAGGTTTTCCATCGTCGAATTGTGAACGAATGAAATCCCGCGTTCCTGGCCCGGTTCGAGCGTCAGTTCCTTCGCCCGGGCGGTCCTCACCACCGCATCCGCGCCGAGTTGCTTCTCCAAGATATCCAATTCCTGCTTCAGTTCCGGCGGGCCGTCATCCGCTTCTTTCCCCAGTCGTTTCCGCAGGCGTAGCAGTTTCTCCTGCTCGTTGGTGAGCTTCAAGCGCTCGGCAAACTTGATGATTTCGATCTTTGCCGACTCGGCGATCTTGAGCTGCGGTCCGTGGAGGCTGGGAATCTTCAAGCCATTCAAATCGATCAGCTTCGACTTCGGGTTGAGATCAATCTTGAAGAAGAAATGTTCCGACACCGGGCTGGCGTAGACGCTCCAATCGCCTTGCCAGCGAAAAAGCTGGTTGGTGGAGATGACCAACCGCGTGCCCGGGCATTCCGACAAGGCCTTGAGAAACCCGTTCAACGCCTCGGTATTTCCGCGGTAACTCCACTGCGCGCTCAAATTGAAGAAACTCCCTTCCTCGAATTTGCAGTCTTTCCGATTCAAGGCCGCCTCAACCTGTTTCATCGCCTCCGGCGGGCATCCCTTCGGCGGATAAGACTCCGGCCGCGAGATCGGCCCGCTCCATGCGGCCGCTTCATGGACCACTACCAACGAAAACAAAACGATCAGCTTTCTCATGACTTGTCTGAATACTACGACAAATCCAGATGATGTTCCTTAGGAAGTATTCATTCAACCCCGCCCGCCGATGAGGCAGACTGGGGGAAGCAATTTGTGAAGGATCTCATACTCAAACTCTTGGGCCGCAAGAACTACGTGCCGGCCAACGTCTCGGAACTGGCCCAGCACCTCCGTCTGGAAGTCCGGCGGGAACAGGAACTTCGGCGCGAATTGCGCCGCTTGGAACGCTCGGGACACATCGCCCGTGTAAAGGGCGATCGCTACATCATTCCGGAGGAGGCGGACCTGATTCCCGGGCGGATCCAGATCACCCGCGGCGGTCGGGGCTTTCTCACTCCGGACGATCCGAAGCTCAAGGAAATCGCGATTCCTGCGGAGGCGACCGGAACAGCGCTGCACGAGGATCATGTGTTGGTGCGATTGGACGTGCGCCGCCCGCGCTCCCGGTCAGCCGCGGAGACTGGCCCATCCGGATCCGTGGTGCGAGTGCTTGAGCGTCGTCGCACCCAAGTCGTGGGCACGCTGCATCGCTCCAAGAAATTCCTCCACGTCGTGCCGGACGATCCACGCATGCGCCAGGATATCTACGTGCCCGAGCCCAAGGACGTCGGCCGCCCGGCACGAATGGGCGACAAGGTGGTGGTGGAACTCGGCGAATGGGAATCCAAACACACCAATCCCGAAGGCGAGATCATCGAGGTCTTGGGGCCGCCCGATGCCGAAGGCGTCGACATGCTCGGTGTCCTGCGGCACTACAACCTTCCGCTGAAGTTTCCGCGCAAGGTCCTGCAGGAAGTGCGACGCATTGGCGACCGCGTGACCGACAAGGATTGCACTGGACGAACCGATTGCCGCGAGCACGCTGTGATCACGATCGATCCGGACGATGCCAAGGATTTCGATGACGCGATCTGTCTTGAACGCACACCCGACGGGAATTGGAAACTGTGGGTCCACATCGCTGACGTTTCCCACTACGTGAAACCCGGGTCCGCCTTGGACGAAGAGGCGCGCAAACGCGGCAACTCCACCTACCTCGTCGACCGCGTGATTCCGATGCTGCCCGAGGCCTTGAGCAACGAACTTTGTTCACTCAAACCCGATGTCGATCGCCTGACCAAGTGCGTTGAATTCCTGATCGGCAATGACGGCCGGGTGCTCAAGTCGCGTTGTTATCCGGCGATCATCCATTCCCAACGGCGCTACTCCTATCAGGAAGCCTTACAGGTCCTGCGCGGCAAGCCGCAAGGCCCGTTGGAAAAGATGCTCTGCGATGCCAACCGACTGGCGCAGAAGATCCGTCGCCACCGGTTTCGCAATGGCTCCCTCGATCTCGACTTCCCAGAAAACAAGATTCGGTTGGATGACCACGGAAAAGTGCTCCGGATCGAACGGTTGGAGAACGACGAATCTCATCAGCTCATCGAGGAGTTCATGTTGCTGGCCAACGAGGCCGTCGCCTCCAAGCTGATGCAATCCCGCAAGCCGACGGTCTATCGCGTACATGAAGAGCCCGAAGCCAAACGACTCGCCGAATATCGCGAAGACGTCCTGAGCCACAACATCCCCTGCGGAAATTTGAGCAAGCCTGGTGAGGTCCAGAAGCTCCTGCGTCGCTTGTCAGATCTCCCCATCGGCCCTGCGCTCAAGATCGGGTTTCTCAAGTCACTCATGCGAGCCCGCTACGCCGCTGAGCCACTGGGGCACTACGGACTGGCCAAGCAGAAGTACACCCACTTCACCTCCCCGATCCGTCGCTACGCCGACCTGATTGTCCACCGCAGCCTCTTCGGGAAGAAACCGGGCAACGCCGGCGCGATGAAAGAGACCGCCGATCACATCTCCCGCACGGAACGCAACTCCGCCGACGCCGAACGCGACAGCAAGGACGTAAAGCTCTACGCCTACCTCAACGCCCAGCTCAAGTCTGGCAATCCACATCGCTATCCCGCCCTCGTCACCGACATCCGCAACTTTGGCTTCTTCGTCGACGTCGAAGACCTCGGCATGAGCGGTCTCGTCCCACTCTCCACGCTCGACGACGACTTCTACATCTTCGACCCGCAACGTCACCAGGTCGTCGGCCGCCGCACCCGACGCGTGATCCGCCTCGGCGACACCGTCGATGTGCAGGTCTCCAAAGTCGACCACCTCAAGAAACGCGTCGATTTCCGCCTGGCAGCCACCGGCAAGAAGAGAGGGAAGACAAAGCGCTACTCCAAACCCAAAGAAAGCGGGCCAAGGAGAGATACCAAGGAGCAACCCTCCAAGCGCAAGAAGTCTGGCCGAGGATCGTTCAAGTCCTCCTCGTCATCACGCCCTCCGATTCCCACCGGTGCAAAACCCAAACGCAAATCGCGGCGCCGCCGATAACCGACCTAGTGAGGCCGTTGCGAAAGATCGTCACTCTTGGGAGGGAGGCTCCTCATCCTCCTGAGCTGAAAGTCGATCCGTCAGTCGGTCGAGTTTGGCTTCCAGCTTCTCGAGGCGGTTTTCCATCGCCGAGAGT
This sequence comes from Limisphaerales bacterium, assembly GCA_049601855.1. Lineage (GTDB taxonomy): Bacteria > Verrucomicrobiota > Verrucomicrobiia > Limisphaerales > JAYPXF01. The sequence goes on from JBMYQZ010000001.1 coordinate 29,996, forward strand.
TGCTGGAGAATTCGTCCCTCCTCGCTCACCACACTCTTCTCCTGCTCCAAGATCACGCCCTCTTTCTCGATGATCTCGTCGCCCCTTTTCAGGATTCTTTCTTCCTTCTCGATGAACTCCTCCTCGTCGCGGGCTATGATGAAGGCGGAGAACGTTGCCGTGATCAGCGAAAACAACCCGAGCCCCAGAATCATGAGCAGTCCGCCGAAGATCCTGCCCTGCGGGCTCTGCGGGACCAAGTCGCCGTAGCCGACGGTCGTGACCGTCACCCAGGCCCACCAGATACCGTCCCATGGGGAGTTGATCGCCGGGTCGATCGCGGCGATGAAGATGCCTGCCATGACGACGATGATGAAGCTGACCAGCAACGTCGGCCCCAGGCTGTTCTTGGCCAGGGTGCGGCGGATGGTCGTCGACATTTCG
>JBMYQZ010000002.1:0-28963 GCA_049601855.1 Limisphaerales bacterium
CGCTGTTGGGAATGGCTATCGTGCTGGTGTTGTGGTTCCGCACGCGGCCGGTGCCAATCGACACCGAACAGAAACCCAAGGAATAGCCAAGTTTCTGCTCGCCGCGCCCGCCCGCGGTTTCTTTAATCCGACGATGTCAATTCGACCGATCCTCCTCCTGATGGCGCTCGCCTTCGCAACGTCGTCCCAAGCCGCGAAACCACTGCGGGCGTTGTTGATCACCGGCGGTTGTTGCCACGATTACAACATGCAGAAGCTCTTGCTTTCCCAAGGCATCAGCAAGCGGGCCAAGGTGAAGTTTGACATCATTCACGAAGGCGGCACGGCCGGGGATCACAAGGTGAAGATCTATCAGCGCAAGGATTGGGCGAAGGATTACGACGTGATCATTCACAACGAATGTTTCGGGAAGGTCCTCGATGTGAAGTTCATCGAACAAATGACCGCCGCGCATAAGGCCGGCATGCCAGCGGTGGTGATTCATTGCGCGATGCACAGTTATCGCCGGGCGGCGACGGACGAATGGCGCCGGGTGTTGGGCGTCACCTCGATGCGGCATCAGCAAAAGACTTCGGTGGAGGTCGAGAACCTGAAGCCCGATCATCCGATCATGAAGGGCTTCCCGAAGTCTTGGAAGACTCCCAACGGCGAGTTGTATGAGATCGAAAAGGTTTGGGGAACCTGCACTCCTTTGGCCCGCGCTTACGGTTCCCGAACGAAATCTCACCACCCCTGCATCTGGGTGAATGAATACGGCAAGGGTCGCACCTTCGGCACCACGCTCGGCCACCACAATGAAACCATGGACAACGAAGTCTACATGGATCTCATGGCGCGCGGTGTCCTTTGGGCCTGCGGCAAGTTGAAGGACGACGGAACTCCCGTCGCAGGATACGGAAAGAAATGAACACCCGCATTTTCACAGTTCTATTCACGCTGCTGATCGCAACCGCTGATGCGGCAAAACGGCCAAACGTCATCCTGGTGATGACCGACGATCAGGGTTTTGGGGATCTGCGTTGTCACGGCAACTCGATGATCAAGACGCCCAACCTCGATCGTTTGCATTCGCAATCGGTCCGCTTCACAGACTTCCACGTGGACCCGACCTGTTCGCCCACGCGCGCAGCCTTGTTGACCGGACGACACTCCACGCGCACGGGCGTCTGGCACACGGTGATGGGGCGTTCCATTCTGTTTGCCGATGAAGTGACGGTCGCGAGCGTCTTTGCCGATGCCGGCTATCGCACGGGCATCTTCGGCAAGTGGCATCTGGGCGACAACGCGCCGCACCGGCCGCAGGACCGAGGTTTCCAGGATGTTCTCTGGCATCGCTGTGGCGGGATCGGGCAGGCATCGGACTATTGGGGCAACGATTACTTCGACGACACCTACCTGTTGAACGGCAAGCCAACCAAGACCGAGGGATACTGCACGAAGGTGTTCTTCGATCACGCGCTCAAGTTCATTGAGCGCAATCGCAGCCGACCGTTCTTTTGCTATCTCCCGACCAACGTGCCGCACAGTCCTTACTACGTGTCGGAGAAATATCGCCGTCCCTATCTGAATCAAGGCGTGGTCGAACCAATGGCCAGCTTCTACGGCATGATCACTGAGTTTGACGAAAACATGGGACGCCTCGAATCGAAACTGCAACGACTCGGGCTCGCAGAAAACACGATCGTGATTTTCATGACCGACAACGGCACGGCCGCCGGTCGTTGGTGGAAGCGCGATCCCAAGGCCAAGCAGCCGCGCTGGATCGGGTTCAACGCTGACATGAGAGGTGGCAAGGGCAGTCAATACGACGGTGGTCATCGCGTACCTTTCTTCGTTCGCTGGCCCGCGGGCGGGATCGCCGGTGGGCGTGATGTCAGTCGCCTCACCGCCCACATCGACGTGCTGCCCACTCTCACCGAACTTTGCGGACTGCCGCTTCCCGCGAATCGCAAACTCGACGGCAAGAGTCTCGTGCCGCTCCTACGGGGTCATGGGAGTGATTGGCCCGAGCGAACCTTGTTCGCCCATTTTCAACGGGAAGAGATTCCTCCGAAATGGACCCGTAGCGTGGTCATGACCGAACGCTGGCGGCTTGTCGATGGCAAGGAGCTCTACGAAATCAAGGTTGATCCGGGACAGTCCGTTGATGTTGCCGATCAAAACTACGAGGTCGTGAAATCACTGAAGGCCAAGTACGAGGCCTGGTGGAAAACACTCGAGCCTCGCTTCGACCAATACGGCTGGATCGTTCTCGGCACCAAGGCTGAAAACCCTGCACTTATCACTTCGCACGATTGGCATGTGAAGAACACCGGCAACATTCCCTGGCACCAGTCGCACATCAAGAAGGGGCTCAAGTCCAACGGCTACTGGATGGTCGATTTCACGCGCAGCGGTCGTTACGAATTCACCTTGCGGCAACGACCTGATCATCCCATCGATGGCAACCGGGCCAGCGTCTGGGTCGGCCATCGCGAATCGTCCGTGGAGATCCCCGAAGGTGCGACCGCCGTCAAAATCACGATGAACATCGAGGCCGGACGCAAACGCATGCAGTCCGAATTTTCCGGTCTCGAAGAAGGCGGCAAGCGCGGCGCCTACTACGTCGATGTTCGATTCCTGAACTAGAGCGGTCGCGCCCGCTCAGAATCGGTGAAATTCAGTCTCGCGAAATTTGCCGTCCTGCTCGGCGCGGTGTTGCTGATCCGTTACGGATTGGTGTTGGCCGGCATCGAATCGTTCGTGCTCCGGGATTTCAATCGCTTCGGCTACCCACTCGCCGCGTATGTGCACGACAGCTTCTGGGACGGCGAGATGCCGCTTTGGAATCCCTACAACCACTGCGGTCTGCCTTTCCTCGCGCAGTGGAACACCTTGGCCTGTTACCCACCGTCACTGATCTATTGCCTGTTCCCGGTCTCCTGGGGCCTGAACGTCTTCTGTCTCCTCCATCTGTATGCCGCGGGTCTAGGGATGTTCGTCCTGGCCCGGCGTTGGATCGAGGACGACACCGGCGCCGCGGTGGCCGGCTTTGCCTACGCCTTCAGCGGCATCCTCATCAACTCGCTCATGTGGCCAAACAATATCGCTGCACTCGGTTGCCTGCCCTGGGTGATCTGGGCGACGGAACGCGGGCTCGAAGGCGAACGAAAGTGGTTGGCCACGGCAATGTTGCTCGGCGCGCTCCAAATGCTCAGCGGTGCGCCGGAGATCATCATGTGCACCTGGGTGATCATCGTGATCGTGCGAGTGGCAAAACCGGTGGTCTCGCTCAAGATCGACGCCGGACGATTGGGATTGATCATCGCTGGAATCGCTGCCTTGGCCATGGTTCAGCTCTTGCCCTTCTTCGAACTCCTTCAATATTCCAGCCGTGACACCGGCACGGTGAACGACGGCTGGTCCGTGCCGGCTCATTTTTGGGCGAACTACCTCGCGCCGCTCTTTCGCGTCGGCGAACGGGCCGATGGCATTCTCTTTCTCGAAGGACAACAGTGGACGCATTCGCACTACGCCGGCGTCGGCGTGCTGTTGCTGGCGATCTACGGGACGATGCTCGACAAGTCGCGGAGGACCCGCGCCCTGACAATCCTGGCCACAGTGGGGATGATCCTGGCCCTCGGAAACAAAGGCCTGCTCTTCAAGGCCTTCTCCTCGCTCGGGCCGATCGCGATGATGCGGTACCCGGTGAAGTTCCTGATCCTGCCGACGATCCTCATTCCCCTGCTGGCGGGCATCGGAATTCGTTCGCTGATGACCGCCGACAAATCCTTGATTGTGCAACGCGCCAAGCTCTTGGCGGCCATCCTTGTCGTCGCCTTTGTCGCGACGGCCTGGATGATCGCGATCACGAAGGGAACTTACGGCGAGCGCCCTGACCTTGCGTGGCGAAGCTGGGTGATCGCGCTGGTGGTTCTCGCGTTCGTGTTTGTGTGGATTTGGCGGGCGAACTTCAGTGCCAAGAGCGTGGGTATTCTGCTCACCATCCTGGCCGCCGACCTGGTGTTTCATCACCCGGGACTTTCCCCGACGGTCGAACGGACTTATTGGACCTTTCCCGTCCCGGTCGGACTCGACGGCAAGGCTCCGAGATTGGCCGAAGGCCGGGTCGCGATCACACCCGGCGTTCAATACACGCTGATCTATCGCCCGACCGATGACATGGTGAAGAACCTCATCGGCAGTCGCGCGAGTCTGCCCGCCGATCTGAACCTGATCACCAGAACACCGCGCGTGGAGGGATTTTACTCGATGAGCTTCGCCGAGATGTTTGAGGTGCAGAAGAAGCTGTACACCGATGTCGCCACGCTGCGAAAACCGGTGGCGGATTTCCTCGGCGTGCGTCAGTACCTCGTGGAAACGAACGGCTTCTCCTGGCGCGAACATCTCACCGCGCTTCCACTCGTCACCGCCGGGCAATCACCGGTGTTCACGGCGGCGATTGAGATTCCCACTTTGATGACCGCGGAGGACTACGATCCTCGACGATTTGTGTTCTTCGACGAAGGCGCGCGCGCCGGTGTGAACGCGTCGACCAACGCATCCGCAAAGGTGACCGAGCTCACGATCGAAAACCATCGGGTTGCGTTCACGGTGGAATCGGATCAGCCGACGATCGCAGTGATCGCCCAGGCTCATTACCCCGCTTGGAAGGCGAGGGTCGGCGAAAAGGAAGTCCCGATTCTCAAGGCGAACGGAGCGTTCCAAGCGCTCAACATTCCCGCCGACACGCACCGGGTGGAATTGGTCTATCGTGATCGCAAGTTCACGATCGGCCTGGTGATTTCGCTCGTCGCCTTGCTGGCAGTTGGCTGGTTCGGCTTCGGTCGGCGCGAGCTCACTCGTAAATGATGATCGGTCGGTTGTCGCGATCGCGCAGCATGGCCGCCGCGCGATCGACGCGATACTGCCCGTTCGTGCCGATCAGAATGGCAGTGGCGTTGGTTGGAGCAGGGATCATTTGTTGATGCCAAAACTGCATAACGTTCTGTGCCGCGCCGGAACGCTGCGCCTTCTCCGAAACATAATCATACTCGAAGTCCGCGAAACCCGGCGCGCGCTGGAGCGATCGGTGGGCGATGTACCGAACCGCGTCGTAGGGATCATCAAGCAGAATGGCCAGGTGCGGAGCAATCCAGTTCGTGCCAGATGCCTCGTGCGCGTTCGGCCAACCCAGACTCCAGGCCGACAAGGCGCGTTGAGCGGCATCGCCGGTGAGAGACCAGCGAACGATCGCTGAAGTTTCCTGCTCCTCCGCAGACAGTTGCGGCGGCTTGATGTCATACCATTCCTGCAGCTGCTTGGCCGCCCAACCGAGTGAGCGATCGACATGGCATTGGTTGCACGCGTTCGGGCGACCGGTCTCCACGCTCTTAGCAACGTTTGGCGACGATATGGTGTGACTGCGAATCGCCTTGAGCAGACCGTAACTCGTGTATGGCATGTGGCAGTTGTAACAGAGACTGGCGGCGGAATCGGCGGCGTGATGCGTGTGAGCGACCAACACGGGCTCATCCCGATACTCGCTGTGGCATTGGGTGCAGGCCGCGTTGCTGCGCATGCCAGGATGCAGCTGATCATCCGCCCATTCATCCAGTGATTTCGGTCGGGTGTCCTGCGGATGCATCGAGTGACAACTCTGGCAGCTGATCATTCGTTTCTCGTCGCCGTGTTGATGGCACGGACTGTCGATCAGGCCGTTGAATTCGCGTCCAGACACGCGCACTTCGCCGTCGTTCCACATCAAGCCGTGCAGGTAATCTTCTCCAAACCGCTTGCGAATATCCTCAATCATCTTCGGCTTGCTGAACTGCAACACCTCACGGAATTCCCCAAGGTCTTGTCCCGGTTCAAAAGACTTCCCATCGGAACGGGGAAGATAACCACCGACGACATGACATTGACCACACACCTCTGAAGATTTGCGCGGTGAAAGATGTCGGGGGTTGACGATCGAATCGTCGCGTTCGCCCGAACGATGCAGGACGTAGCGGCGCTTGAAATCACGATTCAGCTGCACGTGTTTCTCGGCCGGGCCGTGACAGGCCTCACAGGCGATACCGAATTCGGTCACCCGGCTGTCCATATCATGCTGGCCACGAATGCGTTGCTGACCGCGCGTGGTGTGACAGTCGATACAGACCTGATTCCAACGTCCGGCTTCCGACAAACCGCTCTCCGGCGGTTCAAGAAACACGGATCGCCGCGGCACCCACAAGCCGTCTTCCTTCAGGTAAACGATCGGAAGCATTTCCAGCTCACGGGTCTTGCCGGTGGCTGTCCAATAGATTTGCATGTGATGAGAACCGGTCACCAATTCGATCCGCCGATGCAATTCTTCGCTTGCGCCGGCCGGCATCGGTCGCACCCATTTCGCCCAGAGCTCATCACCTTCACGCGAGAGTTCATACGAGCGTCCGTAGATCGTGGTCGCGAAGGAATCGAAGTTGCCGTGCACCGACTCTGGAGATGCCACCTGCGTCATCGTCCGATGATATGATCGATGCCACGAAGCGTGATGATGCGGATGACAGGAGGCGCAGTTGTCGGCGGTGACATAGCCTTCCTCCGGATCCACGATCGGCCGTTGCAACACCTCAGCTTCCTCAACCGTTGTCGGCGTGTTGATCGAGATGCCCCAGCCCACAGCGGCGGACAAGCCCAGCCACAACAGCAGGGAAAGTGGGGCCGAGTATTTTGCCACGCGTCGCAAGACCGGCCAAGCCAACGGCAATCCGCCGATCGCGAAGACGATCGTGATCAGGATTGTTTCTGCTGGTCCGTCGATCATGCGGTGGAACGCGAGGATAATGGCCTCCGAACCGCCCGAGTTCAGCAACCAAATCTCAGAGCGACATCAGGAGTCGCTTGATTTCCTTCAGACGGGCGGTGGCACTCTTCTTCGTGAGGCGAGGGAATCGGCCGCCGAGTTGGATGAAGTCGCCATGACGGGTGAGCTTGAGTTTGTCACCCTGGGTCTCGGCACGGGTGACTCCGTTGGCACTGCAAAGCTGTTTGATTTCGGCGGCGAGCAGGAGGAGTTGGACGGGCTTGGGAACGGGGCCAAAGCGATCGCGCAGTTCCTTCTCCAAGGCGACGATGTCCGCACGCTCGGTGATCTGCGCGACGCGGCGGTAGATCTGGACGCGTTGTTCGGGTTCGGTGATGTAACCGAGGGGAAGATTGGCGAGCTCGGGTCCGCCGTTGTCGCTGTTCGCTGCTCCAACCTTTTCGCCTGCTTCATTGGCACCGTCGAAGCCGATGGCAAGAAAGTCGAAACTGATCTGCGTGGTCACGCGTGGCTTCACCTTCTCGCCCTTGAGCGAACTCACGCTTTGCTTGAGCAGCTGGCAATAGAGATCAAAACCGACGGCGGCGATGTGGCCGCTTTGTTGCGCACCCAGGAGGTTGCCGGCACCACGAATCTCGAGGTCGCGCATCGCGATCTTGAAGCCGCTCCCGAGCTGCGCATATTGCTTGATGGCGCTCATGCGTTTGCGGACATCGGTGAGCAGACGGGCGTGACGTGGTAGCAGTAGGTAGGCGAAGGCCTGGTTCTTGTAGCGACCGACACGTCCGCGCAATTGATAGAGTTGACTGAGACCGAAGCGATCAGCGCGGTCGATGATGATGGTGTTGGCGTTGGGAATGTCGATACCGCTCTCAATGATCGTGGTGGAGAGGAGCACGTCGGCGTGACCATTGACGAAGGTGGTCATCACCTCCTCAAGTTCATCCGCGTCCATTTGACCGTGGCCGACCACCACCCGGGCATCAGGCACAATTTCCGCCAACCGCTCGCGCATGGTTTGAATGGAACTGACGCGGTTGTGGAGGAAGAAGGTCTGCCCGCCGCGGTTCAGTTCGCGTCGGATGGCGTTCTTGATCACCCGTTCGTCATATTGGCAGACCGTGGTTTCGACGGGCAAACGATCCTGCGGCGGCGTCTGGATCGTGCTCATGTCTCGCGCGCCGGTAAGGGCGAGATAAAGCGTGCGCGGAATCGGCGTGGCACTAAGCGTGAGCACATCAACGTGCGTGCGCAGTCGTTTGAACTTCTCCTTGTGCATCACGCCAAAGCGCTGCTCCTCATCGACAACCACCATGCCGAGATCCTTGAACACGATGTCCTTCTGCAACAGACGATGCGTGCCGATGACGATGTCCACCGCGCCGTTGGAGAGCTCAGCGATGGTGGTTTGCTGTTGTTTCTTCGTGCGAAAACGGGAAAGCAGATCGATGCGGATCGGGTAATCCGCCATGCGCTCGGTGAGGGTGTTGAAATGCTGCTGTGCGAGCACGGTCGTCGGCACGAGTACGGCCACCTGCTTACCGGCCATCACGGCCTTGAAGGCGGCCCGGATTGCAACCTCGGTCTTGCCGTAACCGACATCGCCACAGACGAGACGGTCCATGGGCTTGGGACGTTCAAGGTCCTTCTTGGCAGCGTCGATGGCGATAAGTTGATCCGGCGTTTCTTCGTACAGGAACGAGCTTTCAAATTCGTGTTGCCAAGTCGTGTCGTCACCGAAGGCAAAGCCTTCCTCGGCGTCTCGCTGGGCCTGGATGTTCAACATCTCGGCGGCCAGATCGCGCACGGCGCGTTCGGCTTGTTCCTTGGTCTTTGACCAACGCGTGCCGCCGAGAACGTGCAGGGGCGGACGAATCTTGCCGGTGCCGACGTACTTGCTGACGAGGTGCGCTTCGGAGACGGGGACGTAAAGCTTCGGCGGTTCCGGCACCGAATCGCGGGATGCGTATTCGATCATCATGCATTCCTGCATGACCGGGGAGCCATCCTCGTGCTGGTTGTTCGACAGGGCCAATCGCGTCAGCCCGCAGTAACGGCCGATGCCGTGTTGCAAATGCACGACCAGGTCGCCGAATTCGAGTTCCGTAAAATCAATATCGAGCGCAGAGCGAACGGCTGCCGCGTGTTTTGACTTGAGTCGTCGCGCACGATGCACCTTGTAGCGCCCAAAGATCTCCGCGTCGGTGACCACCGCGAGATTCCCCTCCGGAAAAAGAAAGCCACGACTCAAGGTCCCAATCCGCACCTTGGGTTTGGCGGTCCGCCCCTTGAACGCCATTTCTTCCCAGATCTCAAGAAAGCGTTGCCGTTCGCCGTCGTTGTTGCAGTAAACCTGCACTTCAAGTTTCTGGCGCAGCCAACGATGCAGTTGCGCAAAGAACTCCCGTTTCTGCACATCGGCGATCTGCGGATCCGGCGCGCGTTCACCGAGCGGCCGATAAGCCTCAAGGCTTTCGAATGGTCCGATACCAACCGTGCCCTGGTCGTCCAATTCCTCCTCCAATCTGAGTGTCGACAGGCCACGCGCTTCGAGCGCGCTTAGCAGTTCGTCCCAGTCGTCGTGAAACAGGTCGTCGCCGGGAACAAGCTTTGCGTATTCCTCCGCGTGATCTTCGATGTTGTCCGGCTCAGCGAGCACGATCAGGGAATCGGCCGGGAGATAATCGGTGAGCGAACCGAAGGTCGGGTCATCCTCGGCAGCGGCGCGCTTCATGATCCCGAGCTCACCGGCGGGTGGAAGCAGGATGGTCTCAATGTTCTCGCGCGATACCTGGGAAACCGGATCAAACAAGCGCAACGACTCGATCTCGTCCCCAAAGAACTCAATCCGCACCGGCCACGGATGCGTCGGCGCAAACACGTCGACGATGCCGCCGCGCATCGCCAGTTCGCTTTTCTGATTCACCTGCACCTCGGATTCGTAACCCTGGTCCTCCAGCCACTCGACGAGATCCAGCGGCTCAATTTGATCGCCGGCTTTCAGCGTGCGCGAACGAGCCTTGATGTCCTCCAGGCGATAAGTCTTCTGCACCAGACCCTCCACCGACGCGACCATGGTCACTGCCGCTTTCGCCTCGGCGAGTCTCACCAACGTCTCCAAGCGGTCGCTGATCACATCCGCGTGCGGCAGTTTGTCCTCGTGCGGCAGAATTTCCCACGACGGATAAAAGAGAACGCCAGATTCCTTCTTCGTGGCGGTCTTCCGCTTCGGTTTTTCGCTTCCATCGTCCAACCAGGTCTCCAGATCCTGATGAAACGATTCCTGGGATTTCAGATCCGACGCGACGACCAGAATGGTTCGTTGCGGAAACTTCCGTCGCAATTGTCCCACCAGGTACGGTTGCGCCGAACGCGTAATGCCGCGCAACGACAACACTTCACCCGCCCCCAAGCGATCAAGGCTGGTCATGATCGTCGGAGTCGCTGCTTGCTCAGAAATTTCCAAACCGGAATTCACCGGAATCGCGGAACATAGATCGGAAACCACAGAAGCCAAGCATCAAGCACCGGGGGATCGGGATCCGGCAGGGGAAATGCTAGGTAGGCAGTCATGTTCCGCTCGTTTGACAAGCAGGCGACGAACGCCCTGTTGCCCGCGATTGAGACGGGCAATTTGGATGAATTGGCGCGGCAGTTGGAGGCCCGCGCGGACAGCGATGCGCGAACTCGACGCGGAGTGACGTTTCTCACGCGCGCGGTGACCTTGCAGAATGTCTGGGTGATCGAGGCCTTGCTTGATGCGTGGGCGGATGTGAATGGCGGTTGCGCTGAGCCGAACGATCAGGTGTTTCGCCTGATGCCGCCTTCCCAGCGGCATGTGCGTTCGCAGCCAGAGGAGAATCCCTTTCGGCGCGCGGGATGGACGCCAGTGATGGAAGCCACGCGGGTGCGCGCACACCACCTGATCGAGCTTCTGGTGAATCGCGGCGCGAATCCGAATGCAACGACCGAGCGTGGTCACACGGCGTTGATGGAGGCGGCCGGCCAAGGCATTGCGACGGTCACGCAAACGCTGCTTGATCACGGGGCAGAGATCAACCAACGGAACAAGGAAGGCTGGAGTGCGTTGCACTTTGCCGCCGCGCGGGGATTTCTGGATGTGATGCAGATTCTGCTTGGCTCCGGTGCCGATCTGAATCTGCCGGATGAAAAAGGATACACCCCGCTCATGCGGGCGGTCTTGAACGGGAATCAGCCGACGCGGATGTTGCTGCGACAGGGCGCGGACGCGAGTGCCGCGAGTCACGATGGATACTCCGCCATGAGCCTGGCGGTTCGTGATGGCAATCCGAGTATTGTGTCCATGCTGCTGGACCACGGCGCGAGTCAGATCATGAAAAGTTGGCGCGGAAAGAAGATTGTCGAGAGCGCGAAACAGCACGGCAACTTCAGCGACATCTACAAGCTGCTGAAGGAATTCTGGAAGAGCTAAGCTTGTGATTGATTTTGCTCCTTGATTGCGGCTCGATCATTCTCATGAACACCGATCGCCGCCAGTTTCTCGTGACCACCTCGACCGCCGCTGCCGGACTTGCCGCCGGATGCTCCACCTTGCCAGGAGGCAAAGGTGGTTGGATTGATGCGCACGTGCATGTTTGGACGCCCGATACCGAGCGTTATTCCCTAGCCGAGGGATACACGAAGGCGCGAATGAAGCCGGCGAGCTACACACCCGAGGAACTGTTTGCTCAATGCCGGCCGCACGGCGTGAGCCGCATCGTGTTGATCCAGATGAGTTGGTACAAGTACGACAACTCCTACATGGTCGATATGATGCGGAAGCACGCGAGCTCGTTTGGTGGCGTTGCGATCATTGATGAAAACGCGCCGAACGTGCGCGGACGCATGAAGGACCTGGCGGATCAAGGCGTACGCGGTTTTCGCCTTTATGCCAACAAGAAGAACTCCGATGCCTGGGCCACGTCTGCCGGGATGAAGGAGATGTGGAAGGTCGGCGCGGACCTCGGTCTGGCGATGTGTTGCCTGGCCGATCCCGATGCGCTTCCGAACATCAACAACCTGTGTCGCGAGTTTCCGGATACGCCGGTGGTGATCGATCATTTTGCGCGGATCGGCATACTCGGAGGAGTCGATCAACGGCAGCTTGATCAGCTCCTGGCTTTGTCGCAATTCAAGCACACATTCGTGAAGACCTCGGCGTTCTACGCGCTCGGTAAGAAGGCCGCTCCCTACACCGACCTGGGACCGATGATTCGTCAGTTGCGCGATGCGTACGGAGCGGATCGATTGATGTGGGCAACGGATTGTCCGTTTCAATCCGAGAACGGACACACCTACGGCGCGTCCATCGAACTGATCCGCGATCGACTGGATTTTCTGTCCGATGCAGACAAGCAATGGATGTTGCGAGGCACGGCGGAGAAGGTCTTTTTCAGCTGATCGTTCGCCGAAATTCGAACGGATTCCCCGGTTTTGGGTCGATTGTTCACGTTGATCGACATCTCGACGCTTGTAATTTTGCCGTTGTTGTCGAGGATGCGCTCTTTCGATGGTCAATCCTTTCAAAGAAGTCAACTGGAGCCCGAGTCGGGACGAGCTGAAGACCTTTGCCAAGAGTCTCATCATCGGCTTTCCCATCGTGGGGGTCGTGATGCTGCTCGTGTTCCGCCTGATGGACGGACAATGGGACGCGCAAGTTCCACTCATGGTGGGCGGCATTGGCGCAGCGGCCGGAGTGGTGTTCTGGTTGATCCCGGCCATCGCCCCGCCTTTTTACGCGGCATGGTATGCAGCTGCCTGTTGCATCGGCATCGTGGTGGCGAATATTGTCCTTGGAATCGTGTTCTACGTTTTCGTCACTGGCCTGGCGCTGGGAATGAAATTGATTGGACGCGATCCGATGCGACGCAAGTTGGACCGCGAAGCCAAGACCTACTGGCTCGACGCCCAGCAACCGTCCGACCCGAAACGTTATTACAGCCAATTCTGATTTCCCATGAGCGACGAGAAACCCAACGAGCCGCAGGAATCCAAGGAGGCCAACGCGTTTGAGCAAGGCAACGAAGGCGAGCAAATGAGCCTCGTCGCTGAATTCATCGAGTTCCTCAAGTACAACAAGAAGTTCTGGATGATTCCGTTGCTGATCTCCCTGCTTGGCCTCGGCGTCTTGATTGCCTTGGGCGGCACGGCGGCGGCGCCGTTCATCTACACCTTGTTCTGAGCCGGCGCCCGGCCGGCGGTACAGTTGCTGCTTGGAATCCGGCTGCGTCCTCACGCAGAATCCGAACGGTTCCCCACAACTGCATGAAACGTCTCCTCGTTACCGGTGCCTCCGGTTTGATCGGCTCTGAAGTCGTCGCTTACTTCTGTGGGCTTGGTTGGCACGTGCGTGGAATTGACAACAACATGCGTGCGGACTTCTTCGGTCCGGGTGGCGACACGCGTTGGAACCAGCAACGCCTTCAGGACACCCACACGGATTTCGAACACCACGAACTCGACATTCGCGATCGCACCAAGGTCGGTGAGTGCATCAAGGAATTTCAACCCGAGCTCATCGTTCACACCGCCGCACAACCGAGTCATGACCTCGCGGCTTCGCGCCCCTTCGACGACTTCGATGTCAACGCCGTCGGTACCTTCAATATGATCGAGTCGACCCGACTGCATGCCAAGGAGGCCGTGTTCGTGCACATGAGCACAAACAAGGTCTACGGCGACCGGCCGAACACGATCAAGTTGAAGGAACTCGAAACACGCTGGGACTACGATGATCCGGAATTTGAGAACGGCATTCCCGAGACCTTCTCCATCGACCAAAGCAAGCACAGCCTCTTTGGCGCCTCCAAGGTCGCGTCCGATGTTTGCGTGCAGGAGTACGGTCGTTACTTCGACATGAAAACCTGCTGCCTCCGTGGCGGTTGCCTCACCGGTCCAAACCACAGCGGCGTCGAACTGCACGGCTTCCTCAGCTACCTCATCAGGTGCAACATCGAAGGCAAGCGCTATCAAGTCTACGGGTACCAAGGGAAGCAGGTCCGCGACAACATTCATTCACTCGACGTCGCCCGCTTCATCCACACCTTCTACGAGCATCCTCGTTGTGGCGAGGTCTACAACATCGGCGGCGGTCGCGAGAACAGCTGTTCCATCTTGGAAGCTTTCGAGAAAGTCGCGGACATTTCCGGCCAGCCGATGCAATACGATTACGTCGATCAGAATCGCGAAGGTGATCACATCTGCTACCTGAGCGATCTCTCGAAGATCCGTTCGCACTTTCCGACTTGGGATCTTACTCAAAGTCTCGACGACGTGTTTGAGCAGATTCACCGGGCCTGGACCGACAAGACGGGAACCACGGGATGATCCAGGAGATTCTCGATGTTCTCCGCGATTCGCCGATCCTCTTCATGTTGGGCATGGGCACCTTGCCCTTGGTCGGCGTGCCTTTGAGTGCGTTCTGGCTCGCGGCTGGTGCCGCGTTCAAGCCGCCGTGGTATGCCTTCACCATCATCATGGGCGGGATGGCCATCAACTTCGCGCTCGCCTATCTCGTTTCCAACCGGTGGCTGCGCGGCCCGATCACGCGCCTCTTCGAAAAACGCGGCATCAAGATTCCCGAGGCCAAGCCCTCCGAGTACATCAAGCTGACCCTCGCCATCCGCCTCTTTCCAGGCCTACCGAACTTCATGCAGAGCTACCTGCTTGGCCTCGCCAACGTTCCTTTTCGCACCTACTTCTTCGTCTCCTTTCCGCCGCAGATCGCCTACGCCATCGGCTTTGTCGTCATCGGTGAATCGTTGGTGGAAATGAAGGGCTTCAAATTGGTCCTCGGTATCAGCATCGTCGTGGCCGCCGGGCTCATCGTGAACATGATCCGAAAACGCCGGACGGCCGATGCCAAGCAGGTAGAACAACTAACCTCCTCATGAAGCTGCTTATCACCGGAATCTGCGGCTTCGCCGGGCGGGCCATCACCGACACCCTGCTGGAAAACATGGGGGATCTCGAGATCACTGGCATCGACAATTTCAGCCGTGCCGGTTCCGAGATGAACCGCAAACCGCTGGAGCAGAAAGGCGTGAAAGTGATCGTGGGAGACATCCGATCGATCGCTGATGTGAACCAACTCCCTGCCGTCGACTGGGTGATCGACGCCGCCGCGAACCCCAGCGTCCTCGCCGGCATCGACGGCAAATCAAGCAGTCGCGAGGTGGTGGAGAACAATCTCTACGGCACTGTGAACCTCCTTGAGTTCTGCAAGCAACACCGCGCCGGTTTCATTCTGCTCAGCACCAGCCGGGTCTACAACATCGAGACGTTGTGCGGATTGAGAATGGACGACTCAGGCGATGCGTTCACTCCGACTGAACAATCTTTTCCCAGCGGCATCTCCTCACAAGGCGTGGCCGAAAACACCAGCACCCAAAGTCCGGTTTCACTCTATGGCGCCACCAAGGTCGCCAGCGAATCACTCGCGATTGACTACGGCCGCAGTTTCGACTTCCCCGTCTGGATCAATCGCTGTGGTGTCCTCGCCGGAGCAGGTCAATTCGGTCGGGCGGATCAAGGTATCTTTTCCTTCTGGCTGCATGCATGGAACGCCCGTCGGCCGTTGAAGTACATCGGCTTCAACGGCTCCGGCCGACAAGTGCGCGATTGTCTTCACCCGCGCGATCTCGTTCCGTTGCTGACCAAGCAATTCGCCGGGAACGCCAAAGCGCCGCCCATCGTCAATCTCGGCGGCGGCTCGGCAAGCAACATGTCGCTCAAGCAGCTCTCAGCCTGGTGCGCTGATCGCTTCGGTGCTCACGAAGTCACCGCAGATTTGCAACCGCGTCCCTTCGACGTCCCTTGGCTCGTCATGGATTCCGGACTCGCCACCCAGACCTGGGATTGGCAACCCGCCACGCCCATGGCGAACATCCTCGAAGAAATTGCCACCCACGCCGAGGCCCACCCCGATTGGCTGGATGTCGTCACCTGAGCGCGTTATTCTTGCTTCCTGATGCAACGGAAAGACAAATGGCCCAAGCCGACTGGAGCACCGCTCAAGTTGCTGTCCGTTGTCATCCCAGCTCGTGACGAAGGCGAGAACGTCGTCTCCACCGTCGAACATCTTCACCTTGAACTCGATCTGCAAGAAGTCCCGCACGAGATCGTCGTTGTGGATGACGGCAGCACGGACGACACCTGGAAGAAACTCACCAACCTCAAGGACAAGCTCAAGCAACTCGCCCCCGTCCAGAACGACGGCGCCAACGGCTTCGGCAATGCCGTCATCAAGGGCATCGACTCCGCCACGGGCGACGCCGTCGTCATCATGATGGCCGACGAATCCGACGATTGCCGCGATGTCGCCCGTTACTGGGAACTGTTGAATGAAGGCTGGGACTGTGTCTTCGGCAGCCGCTTCATGAAAGGCGGCGGCGTCATCGACTACCCGATCATCAAGAAGGTCCTCAACCGCGTTTTCAACTGGTGGGTGAAAGTCCTCTTTCGCATCCCCTTCAACGACACCACCAACGCCTTCAAGGCCTACCGCATGAGCACCTTGAACGGCTGTCGCCCGTTCCTGGCACCGCACTTCAATCTCACCGTCGAACTCCCGCTCAAGGCCATCGTCCGCCGCTACAGCTGGACCACCATGCCCATCACCTGGCGCAACCGCCGCCACGGCGTCGCCAAGCTCAAGATCCGCGAAATGGGCAGCCGCTACTTCTTCATCATGGCCTACGTCTGGCTCGAGAAATATTTCAGTCGCGGCGATTACCGAAAGCAGAAGCAACTTCCCGAACCCGCCGAGGCGCCCCCCACCGGCGATCTGGCGTCCGAAAACAGCAAGGGTTGAACCTTTGCCGAACTTGGTGCATTCAGTAACCAAGCATGAATCCACGTCTCTGGCTCATTCTCCTGGCGATTCCGATCCTCGCGATCGTTCTGTTCCGCTCAATTGGTGAACCGGATCCCGCGCCCGAAGCGGCCAAAGCACCTGGATCGGGTCCATCGAATGCTTCCATTGGTCAGGAGCACAGCACGCCGGCGATCAGTCGCGCGAAATCGAAGATTGAACGCACGAGCCGACCGGGGACGCCTTCCTCCTCCCCGCAACAGCAGCGGCTCGATCGGGAGAAGTTTCGGGGGTATCTAAATGGTGGGTTGGAGATTGCGCAGCCGACGGCGGAGCAGTTGCGGCAGCATGTGGAGGCGAACAAGCAGTCGGCGGAGAGTTTGTTGGCGGCGTTTCAATCGAGCGGGGACAAGGCATGGTTGAGCAATGCGGCGGCGTTGCATCCGGATGATCCGCGGGTGCAGTTTGCGATGGTGGCGCATGGGGGTACGGAGGTGGACAAGCGGGCGTGGCTCGATCACTTCAAGGCGACGGATACGGAGAACGCCTTGGCGAGCTATCTTTCGGCGAAGGCACATTTAAAGGCGGGCAATATCGAGGCTGGAATCGAGGACCTGTTGGCTGGCGCGTCGAAGCCGGGGTTCAATGACTACTCAATGCACGACATTCAGAGTGCGGAGGAGATGTATCTTTCGGCGGGTGAAAGTCCGATCGAGGCGAAGATCAAGTCGAACATCCAGGAGAAGCTTCCGCACCTGAAGGAGTTGCGTGATCTGTCTCGTGAGGTGTTGAAGTTGCAGGAGGCGGCGGCGGGTCGTGATGACGCGCAAACCTATAGCGATCTCGCCCAGATTGGCATTCAGCTCGGTCAGCAAATGGGACATACCGAAGGTGTTCGGTACATCCTCAATGACCTGGTGGGCATCGGGATTCAGAAGAAGCTGCTCGAGACGCTTCAACCCGACGGCCAATATCCGTTCCTGAACGGCACACCGACCGAGGCCATGGCTGCGCTCGATGCCCGACGGCAGTTGATTCGTGATGCGGCCACGGGTGGCGGTAACGTCGCCAACGCCAGTCCGAACGACATTCTGGCCTACTTCGATCGCACCAAGGTGCATGGCGAGTTGAACGCCCTTCAGTGGCTGGCCAACAAGCAGGCGAACGCCACGCCGTAGCGGCTCAGTTCAGCAATTCGATGATCGCGGCGCGGGAGGCGGACAGGTTTTTGTAGTCGGCCACTTCGTCGGGCATCGTGCGCAGGGCGCGCTTCAAACCGACGACGGCTTTCGGGTATTGCGCGAGTTCCGGCAAGGGAATGATCTCGAGTCGGATACCGAAGAGGATGCCGTCACTCCCTGGCAGAGCGACGAGGGCCTGGTTTTCAATTCGCACGAAGACATCGTTGGATGTCACCGGCGGCATCAGTGGTGGTCGTTCGAGATCCGGATGCTGATTGAGTTCGGGCGAACGACTGAGGCCCCAGTTGGCTCGGAAGGCGGCGGAGTCCGGCTTGAGCGTGCGCAGGAAACGATCAATGGCGTCCCCCAAGGAATGATTGAGTCCGGGCACGGGCTCGTGAATGGAGCCCAGTGGGAGACCAAGTTTGTCGGTCAATCGCCACGACGATGGGAAACAAACGGAGCCCCCGACCATGATGAAGGCGCCGGCCGCGTTGGGTTTCATCAACACGAGATCGGCTTCGACCTGGCGGCTCAAATCAGTCAAACGCGCCCGAGGTGTTTCATTGGTGGTGGAAGCGAGTTGCCAGGATTCCAGTAGTGAAACGGCTCCCTCCAAGACGTCTTCTCCTTCGGGAAGGAGGCCGACGTGGCGTTCGGGTTGTTCGTTCAACCACTGATCGCGCTCGGCGAGCAGTCGTTCGTTGTCATCGGTCGGGGCGAAGAAAGCCGCCGCCGGTCCGCGATGAACACCGAAGTGGAAGCCGTAGTCCTCGTCGGGGAAAAGCCGCGTCCAATTGGGGGGCAATTCCGGCATCGATCACTTCTTCTCTTCGACCTTCTCGATCGTCTTTTCGATTTCCTTCATCTTGTCGTCGATCTTCTCGATCAATTCGTCCACCTGTTCAAGTTCGCTGGCATCGGACTCTTCCTCTTCTTCCTCTTCTTCCTCTTCGTCGCGAATCAGGATGGGATAGAGGCTCGTGTAGTCGTCGGTCCACAGGGTGACCTTGCGGTCGGATTCCGCGTATTCCGACATCACCTTGCGCACCACCTCGACGAAGATCTTGTTGCGGCTCAGCACCACCCAGGTGGAGTGATAGGTGTACCAGTTGTCTTCCTCGTTCTCGTCCCAGACCGTGGCATGATGGAGACCGAACTCCTTGGCGGCATTCAACACCACTGGTTCCAGGTCCAGGAACAAATTGCTGATATGGATCGCGAGGTAGCCGTCTCCCTTGAGGTGCTTCAGATAAATCTCGAAGGCCTCGCGCGTCAACAGGTGCACGGGAATCGCGTCGCTGCTGAAGGCGTCGAGTGCGATGACGTCGTAGTTTTGCGGCTCCTCCCGCTCCATGCTCAGGCGCGCATCGCCCAACACGATCTCCACCTTGGCGCGGGTGTTCTTGAGGAAGGTGAAGTGCTCCTTGGCAATCCGCACGACCTCGGGATTGATCTCGTAAAAACGAAAGGTATCGGTCGCCCGTCCATAACTGGCCAAGGTCCCCGTACCCAAGCCGACCAGCGCGATCTTCCGAACCGGCGTTCGGGCCGTGAAGAACATCGCGTGCCCGACGCCACTCTGTTCGCCGTAGTAGGTGGTGGTGGTATCCTGCTCGCCCTCGTCCATGATCTGGACTCCATGCGTGATCCGGCCGTGATTCAGATGGCGATAGACATCCTCGGCGTCCTCGTATTCCACGACCTTCAGCGTGCCATAGAAGTTCCGCACCTGTTCGACAATGCCTTCCTCTTCTTCATAAGCACTTCGGTGCATGTGAATGCACATCATGATCACGGTCAATAGGCCGCAGATCCACGCCTTGAACTTCCACGGTGCGAAGGTCTCGGAGTTGAAGCGAGGTTTGCAGGCGAGCCACGCGAGCACCGCCGTTAATGCCAGCATCCAGTAAAACTCCACGTAATCCAGGAAGATGGCCGGGGCACCGATGGCTACGAACAATCCGCCCAAGGCCCCGCCGAGCGAGATCATCAGGTAAAAACGTGTCAGTCGTCGCGGATGCGGGCGCAGACGATAGAGTTCGCCGTGACAGATCATGCAACTGGCAAACAGCACGGTCACAAAACTCGTCACCTGCCACCAGATCCCGACGTCGTCGACTTCCTCGGTGGTCTTGGTCACCCACAGCGCGCTCATCACAAACAGCGGCAGGAAGATCCGCCGCCAATAGATCTTCCAGTCGAGGAAACTCAGGATAAACGTCAGCAGATAAACGGACAGCGGCAACACCCACAGGAACGGCACCACCGCCACGTCCTGACAAAGCTTGTTCGTCGTCGCGAGCAACAGGGCCGAGGCACAGGCCGGCAGCAGCAACCACATGGCGTGATGCCACTTTGGCGTCGGAGCCAGCGGTGCGCCTTCGGCTTCCTCAAGATCCTTCACCGGGGTCTCGATTCCCTTGCCCCACTTCCACAACGTGAACGTGCACCATCCCAGACACGCGATGAACGCAAAGAGGCCCAAGGTCCAGATCGTCGCCTGATTCGTCCGGGGCAGGTGCGGTTCAAACACAAAGGGATAGCTCAACAAGGCCAAGAGCGAGCCAACGTTCGAAAGGGCATAGAGCGGATACGGAGACTTCTTCGGATACAGCCAGGAAAACCATTTCTGAATCAATGGCCCGGTGCTCGACAACACGAAGTACGGCGCGCCGATGCTGACCAGCAGCAGCAGGAGGATGTGGCCCGTCGGATTGACGCCCGGTTCGGGTTTCCACTGGTCGTCGGGGATGATGGGCAGGAACGAAATGGACACCGCCATCAACACGCAATGCACGACCGCCTGTTTCTGCGGTTTTACCCAGGTCGTCAGCCAATGCGCGTAGGCGTAACCGCCGAGCAGGAGGAACTGGAAGAACAGCATGCACGTCGTCCACACCGCGGGGCTGCCGCCGAACCAGGGCAGGATGAACTTGCCCATCAACGGCTGCACCTGGAAGAGGAGAAAGGCCCCGAGAAAAATAGTCGCCGCGTATGCCAGCATGAATGGTGGCCGGAGGGGTAAGCGTTTGAACATCGGGCGTCAATCCGTTTCAAAGTGAAAGCATGCGCAAAGTTTGCCCGCCTTGTCGTGATCGACTAAATTCGTCCGAAATCATTCGTGTTCAAAAACGCTGACAAACTGATGCTGGCCTGCCTGCTCGCCTTTCTGGCGGGCTGCAAACCGGACGAGAAACCGGAAACAGCCGGGCCAGCGGGCTACGGCCCGGCAACTCCGCCCGCCTCGAAGGAGCGCTACACCGGCAACTACACGATCGAAAAAGGCTTCACGAATCTCTTCGATTCCACGATCGAAACCACCGCCTGGTGGAGCAAGGTGCCGGAAGAGTTTCTCCGGACGGCCGTGGATACCGGCACCAACAGCAACATTCTCCAAGCCGACTACACCGGTCCCCAGGCCTGCGCCGAATGTCACCAGGACAAGTATGACGGCTGGAACAAACACGCGCATCGGTGGATGAATGCCACCGCCATTCCCGCGCACGTGAAAGGTGATTTTGCCGGCCAGGCGGCCATTGAATATCAGGGCGGGACCGGTACGTTTTACAAGGAAGACGGTGAGTACCGAATGAAGCTCGTGCGCGGCGCGACGACGCGAACGTATTCCGTCGTACGGACGATTGGCTCGCGCTTCTTCCAATACTACACCGGTCGCCTGATCGATTGCTCGGGTAATGAACCGGATCGTTTGCGCCAGACCGAACACGTTTTGCCCTTCGGCTATTGGATCGACTCCCAAGAATGGGTGCCGACCGTGCACGTGTATCGCGACACGGACTACTACGATGATGCGCGGGACGTTTACACCGATCACGAGATCGCTCCCTACGACACGGGTTGTTCCGCCTGTCATACCACCCGCGCCTTCGGCGATTGGCTCGCGCACAACGGGGGGGGCAAACGGATGTCCGCCTATGGTTCGCACTCCACCGCTTTCGATATCGCCGGCTACTTGAGCACCGAGCATTCGAATATCGTTTCGTCAGTGGAGAAGGCCACCGGCATGGACGAGGGCACAAAATACGACGTGCGCGCGGATATCTATTCCCAGGACTTCAAAGACCATGGCGTGGCCCACGGCATCACCTGCGAATCTTGTCACAACGGGGGCCGCGCCCACATCGCGAACAGCACGAAGGATGAAACCAAGCTTTTGCCGTTCTTCTTCCCCGTCGGCAAACACCTGTACTCCAAGGCCGATGGCTTTGATGAACTCGTCAATCGATCCGACGCCAACATGAATCTCATCTGCAGCCGTTGCCACAGCGGCGGGCGCAAGTCCTTCGCCAACGGCGCACACACGTGGAACTCCACCGAATTCGCCGATGGCGTCCGCGGCTTCTGCTACACGCGCAAGACCGGTTCCCACCCCGACACCCGCACGCTCACCTGCGTCACCTGCCACGACCCGCATGAAGGCATCGGGCAGAAATGGAAACTTACCGAGAAGCAAAACTCCGCCAAGTGCATCGACTGTCACCAGCAATTCAAGACCTCCGAAGCCCTCACGGCGCACACGCATCACGCCGCGGACTCTGCCGGCAGCCAGTGCATGAACTGTCACAACCCGAAGATCAACGAAGGCCTGCAGGACATGGTCCACACCCACCGCACCTTCAATCCGACGGACAAGGACATGATCGAAGGCAACCATCCGAACGCCTGCAACATGTGTCACGTTGACCAACCCATCGACTGGACCATCGATCACCTGCGTGAGTGGTATGGTGAGGAACACCGCTATTCCGACCGTCAACTCCTCAAGAACTACCCCAACCGCCGCGACCCCGTCGCCCTTGGTTGGCTCAAGAGCACCCATCATCCCACCCGCCTCGTCGGTGCCGACTCATTGGTGAAAAACGGTCTCGCCGATGCGATGCCCCGACTCCTCGATCTCCTCGCCAACGACTCCAACATCATCAACCGTCAATTCACACAACGCCGCCTCGATGACACGCTTGGCATCAAGCTGAAGGACATGGGATATCAGTTTTATCATCCTGAGAAGCAACGACAGTCCGTGATCGCGAAGCTAAAGCGTGCGCTGGTCGAACGGGCCAAGAAGCCCTAGCCAAGACCCAGATCCGGCTGGCACTTGCGGATGACGTCACCCGTTTTCACCACCCCATCCTTCACCACGCGTGCATAAATGCCGCGCAGATTCAGGCCGGCGCACTCGGGGTCGCGCGTAAAGCGGAAGGCGTCTTCACCGTAGCGTTCGCTGAATTTCGCACAGGCGGTGTGGGCGACTTCGGTAATCTGAAGCACGGCATTGCCGATGGCGAGTTGCGTGCCGACGGGCAGGTTGGCTTCGCTGAGATCGAGATCGACGAAGAGGCTGTCACCCGCCGCCGGCCAGTTCTCCGGATCGCCGGCAATGGCGCGGATGCAGCGGGCATTCATCAAGGCGACCTGCACATCCGGATGGGGTCTGCCGTCCTCAAGTGTCTTCCAACAACCCTTTGCCCAGTTGTCGCCTTCCATACCGCCAGCGAGGCTCAAGTGACATTCCTCCAAGACCCGGCGGGCATTGGTGACCGGACGAATCACGATCAACTCGACCCGTCCTTCGTCCTTGGGTGCGCCCTTGATGTCGTCCAAGGACGCGAACAAGGCTTCGATTCTTTCGTGCTGGATCATCGTGGCAGTCGGTCCGGCATGTCAGCGATGATGTAGGCCAGCACCGCCATATACGCGACGCATTCCTGGATCTCCTTCGAGCTGAGTTTGTCGATGGTGTCGGCGTCGGTGTGATGAAACCAAAAGTAGCGACCGCGATCGACCGCGAGATGGGCGGCGGGAACGCCACCGACCAGCAACTGCATCACATCGGCTCCACGACAGCCCCAGACGAGCGTCGCCGGACGGATGGGTTCGAGCAGCGTGCCAATCTCTTGCAGATACGGCATCGCCCGTTCGCTGCCGGTAAAGCCGAAACCGGTCGGAGTGAAGGCGCCGGAATCGGACTCGATGCCGATCACGTGATTCTTCAAATCGTCTTTGTGCGTCTTCGCGTAGGTCTTCGCGCCGGCGAGTCCGTTTTCCTCGTTCGTCCACAGAACGATGCGGATCGTGCGCTTTGGCTTGAGGCCCAGCTTGAGAATCATGCGCGCGGCTTCCCAAGCCGCGAGACAGCCACCGCCGTCGTCCATCGCGCCACTGCCGACATCCCAGGAATCAATGTGGCCGCTCACGATTACCGTCTGTTCCGGGTAATGGGTGCCGCGGATCTCGGCAACCACGTTGCGTGATTCGGAATCGGGCAAAGTCTTGGCCTCCATCTTGATGGTAACCACGGGCTCGACGCCGCGATTCTGCATGCGGTGCAACATCATCACGTCTTCAATCGTGATGGCCGCGTGGGGAATCTTCTTCACGCCGTCCGCGTACCGCATGCCTCCGGTGTGCGGAGTCTGCATGGAGTAAGGTCCGACGGAGCGGATCAAACTCGCCACCGCGCCGGCCTTGGCCGCTTCGACCGCGCCATTGACGCGGATCATCACCGTTTCGCGATACTCCGTAAACGGCACGTCGAAGATCACGACCTTGCCTTTCGCCTGCGAGGCCCGCTTTTTCAAATCGGCGAAGCCGTTCACCACGAACACCGGCGCGGTGATGCCATCCTTCGGCGTGCCAATGCTGCCGCCGAGTCCAAGCATCGGTAGACTGCGTTTACGCGGGGAAATCATCGTCACGGATTCCTGTCCGCGGACCCACCGGGGCACCATTACCTTTTCGCCGCGCACATTTACGAAGCCGTCCTTCTTCATTTCGGCCAGACACCAATCGATGGCCGCCTCGAGCTCCGGAGTGCCACTGAAGCGCGGGCCGAAGGTGTCGCACAACTCCGCCAGTCGATCGTAGGCGAAGTCAGTGGACTTGGCGGTCTTGATCAGCTGCTCGGAAATCACCCGATACTTTTCCGGGACCAGTTTCAGTTCGGCCGCCTGCGTGGTGCCAACGAGTAGAAAGGAGAAGAGAAGGGTTCGCAGGATTACGCTCATGCGGGCGTGATAACAACGCGCCTGCGCCAAAGCAACCCGCAGATGACCAGAGACGCGAAGCTGATCACAAGTCCGACCTTCATTGTACGATCGGAATAGTACAACTTCACCGTGCTTTCGCCCGCGGGAACATCCACGGACATGAAGGCGTGATTGGCTCGATGGACGGGGACCCTTTCACCATTCACCTCCGCTTGCCACGCCGGGTACCAGCCTTCCGCGATGACGGCGACGGTCACTTGCTCAGCCGCTACTGTGAATTCGATTCGTCCATGTCGGTGTATCAGATCGCTGACCTCCGCCGTGGCTCCGGATTGGGTGCGATCAGAGCGAAAGACGACCCGGGCCGGATCCCAGTCAGCGATCTGGCTGGTGAAGATGTTGGTAAGCACTTCCTGTCCAGCGGTCACAATGGGTAAGCCGCTGGCGCGGCTTTGCCATTGCACCAGTGTGTTGGTCTTGGTGACGTGGCGAACATCGAGGAAGTCCATCATCGCGTTGTGATTGGGCTCCGGAGGTCCATAGAGGCTGGCTTCCACATCGCGTCCCCAGCGGGTCAGCAGGGTCGCGGCACCGTTCACCTTCCTGGTTCCATCGAGAAGGTTGAGATTGCCCCACTGCGCGAGTCGTTGCCCGAGAAAGTCATCGGTGAACTTTGGAACCGTACGCGTATACATCTCGTTTTCGGCTGCCGGACTGATCATGGCGCGTCCTCCGTCGCCGAGGCCCCAGTCCGGAAAAGAGCGCGGCAATCCGGGAGCAAAGGCATCGCGGTGAATCGTCGGATTCAAGATGGGAGTGTGAAAGACGCCATCGAGGGCCACCAGTGCGAGGGCAGCCAAGGGCAGAATCTTTTGCATCCGATCGGAGAGGTTGGGTTTGGGACAAAGCAGCCAGACCACCACCAGCAATAACAGGATGCGAATGGCGCCATTGGACCAGACCGCTGATTGATCGGCATACATTGGACTCAACCAATTCCAGACCAGCCCGAGCATGATGACCCCGCTCACTACGGCGACGCCGCTCCACAAGCGCTTCGTTTCAATTTGGCCCAATCCGATCATCGCCAGCCACGGCACGATGAACGCCAACGGCAGGATCGCCTTCACCGGATAGCGCGCGAACCCGACCGGGATCAACTGGCTCAACAGCCCGTAGAGAATAAAGCCACTGCCAAACGCGAGCAGCACACAGATCATTGCAAACACCGCCAGCGTCATCTGCTCACGAGTTCGTTTCCCCAACAATCCGGCAATGACGAGCGCCATGATCGGTGCACCGAGATAAACCGTCGGCAGAAAGGATTGTCCAACCTGCACCCAGACGCCTTGGATTGTTTGAAAGCTCCCGAAGAGCGGCAGCGCAAAGTTGATCCAGCCCCAGCCGGGCAAGGACCAGAATCCCGTGCCCGTTCCCGCATCGCGCTGGGACAGACTCAGCAATTCGAAGAACGGCAACAGTTGGAAAGCGGAGAGTCCGGCGATCAACGCGACGACCACGAAGAAGCGTCCGATCGCCTGCTTGCAAAGCCCCACTTCACTCAACATCACGGCGCCAAACATCACCCAACTCATGAGGATGAGTTCCGGTGCTCCACTGAGCATCTGCATCGTGCCAATCAAGGCGGCGCTGACGAGATGACGCCCACCCTCACGCCAGGCGATTTGCAGGGTCAGGTACAGCCAAGGCAACCACCCGAAGGCCACGAGGTAATTCGGGTAGATAATACAGCCCAGCAGCAGTCCGCCAAAGGGATAGGCCACCGCGCCGAAAGACGCGGCCAGGCGTGATTCCGTCTGGCGCAAGCCCAGTTGGTACATTCCGATGCCGCCCAACAGCACATGAAGAATGCAGAACCAAGCCAGCGACATGGGAAGCGGCAGGAGCACGAAGATCAGGGAGCCGGGATACAGCACCATCGTGTTCCATTGCGCGAAGTAGGGAACGCCGCAGTGGATCAGTGAGTTCCAGTGCGGGAACTCGCCGTTTAGCAAAGTCTGCTGATTGTGGTAGGCGAACGGGTAACCAAGGAATCCGTAGTCGCGGTAGAAGAACGCCCCGTCAAGCAGCAGCACCTGGTGAAACGCGATGAGCAGCAGAATGGAGACGGAAAACACCGCGCCCTTCAACGAACGATGCGGTAACAGATCAGGCATTCGTCCTCCTGCGCCGCCAGGCCAGTCCCAGCCAGCCCAGGCAAAGCAATCCCGAAACCCCGGAGATGATCACTCCCAGGCGGAAGGAATCATCGATGTAATCAAGGCGAACGAAGGACTTGCCGGCGGGTACTTCGACGGCCTGAAAGGCGTGATTGGCGCGCCAGACGTTCGCTGGCTTGTCGTTCACCATGGCGCGCCAGTTCTGGTTGTACGATTGCGCGATGAGGGCAACGGTCGGCGCATCGGCGTTCACCTCGAATTGAAGCTGGTTCAATCCGAAAATCAGGTTCGTCGTGCTAGCGTTCACGGCGCTGGCGTAAGGCGCCGCCTCGAACTCAAACCCATCCGGAGCAATCCACGCATATGCGCGGGGATTGAAATTGGTCGAGATCAGGTCGGCGATCACGTCGTCATTGGAAACACGAACCGACTGACCGGCAGTGACGAGCGGTAGTGCAGTCGTACGATTCGTCCATCCCACCAAGATCGTTGGATGAGTCTGCCATGCGACGCAGAGGAAGTCCTTCAAAGCTTCGGCGGCCGGCGCATCGCCTTCCTTCGGATACAGGGCCGACTGCACTTCATCCTGATGCCGCATGCGCAAGGTCATGGAACCGTTCACTTTCGGAATCTTGTCGATGAGGTTGAGGTTGGACCAGTAGGCGAGGCGCTTGGTGATGATGTCCTTGTCCCACTCGGCGATCTTGCTCTTCAACAAGGCCTGCTCTGCTCCCGGAACGATCATGGCGCGACGGACGGCGCCATCGAAAACCGGTCGTTGGTCTACGGGTCGTTCGTCGGGCATCGACAGGACCTTCGCGGAGACTGTCGGGTTCTGTTTCGGCATGTGCGTCAACAGGTCGGCGGCGACAAACGCCAGCGCGAGCACGAGGTGAATCTTGCGCAGGTGAATGGCGATTTCGCGGTCCGCCGATTTCAGGAAAGTGAGGACAAAGGAGCCCATCAAGATCATGTGACCGGAGCTGTTGAGTCGCAGGTCCTTCACCACGTCGAACTTGTTCTGAAACCAGTGGGCGAGCACGACGATGATCAGCATCTCGGCGAGCATCACCATCATCACAATGGTGAAATACTTGAAGCGCATCTTGTCCTTGGCCTGTGCCTGGTCGAGGAAGCACTTGATGCCGACGCCGGCCAGCAGGGGAACGGTGAACGCGGCCAGCAACATGAACTTCACCGGATAACGCGCCACGCCGCCACCGGGCATCACCTTCAGCCAAAGCGTGTAGAGCAGGCCCTTGTGCCCCAGCGCGAGAATCAGCACGAGCAAGGTCGCGCCGGTCAGTAACCAGGTGAAACGGTTGCGCTGCCGCCACACGGCGAAGATCGCCATCATCATCACCGCCAAGCCGAGATGATAGGAGCTCAGGAAGAATTGGCCCTGCTGCAGATACCAACCCTGATCGGATTTGCCGTAATGAAAGAGCGGAACAAAAAGATTCGCCCAACCCCAGATTGGCATCGGCCAACGCGTGTCCTGGAAGCCGGCATGGCGTTGCGAGTTCTCCAGGAGATCGAAGAAGGGAAGCAATTGCGCGGCGGAGAGCGCGGTGATCAGCGCGACTATCGCGGGCAGCGAAACCAACCATGTCATTGAGTTCGACGCATCCTTGCGATCACACAGCCAGAGCGCGAAGAGAAACAACCAGGTGAGCATCACGAATTCCGGCGCGCCCACCAGCATCTGCATCGTGCCAGCCAGAGCGGCGGTGGGAATCCAGATACCGCCTTCGAGCCAGGCGCGGCGGGCGGCGAGCATGAGCCACGGCATCCATCCGAGCGCCACGCAATAGTTCGGCCAGATGAGGCAGGACAAGGCCACGCCGCTTACGGTAAAAGCCACGGCGGCGAAAGCGGCGGCGATCGGATTGCCCAGCCAGCGACGCGTGAGGAAGAACATTCCCAGGCCGCCAAACCAGAGGTGCAGCAGGCAGAAGATCCCCAGCGAC
>JBMYQZ010000003.1:0-13304 GCA_049601855.1 Limisphaerales bacterium
GATGAGAGCGCTCGCGAGCGCATGATCCGTGGGAATCTCCGCTTGGTCGTGCGTATCGCCCGTGAATTTGAAGGCATGGGCGTATCGCTCTCCGACCTCATCAACGAAGGAAACATCGGCCTCATGCGCGCCGTCGAGAAGTTCGATCCCACCAAGGGCGCGAAGTTCTCCACCTACAGTGCTTTCTGGATCAAGCACGCCATCCGTCTCAGCCTCAGTAACAACGCCCGCACCGTGCGCATTCCCGTGCACATGGTCGATCGCATCGCCAAGATGCGGAAGGTCGAGATCAAGTATCAGGAAGCCGAAGGCCGCGCGCCGACGGACGAAGAGGTCGCTGACGAACTTGATTTGAGCCATCACCAGATGCGCGTTCTCCGACGCGCGGCCATGACGCAGATTTCTTTGGACACGCCCGTCGATGAAGGCGAAGACCGCAAGCTCGGCGACCGCATTGCTGACGAAGCCGCTCCCCAGCCGTGGGAAGACGTTGAGAATGAGGCCACCGCCGATCTGGTCACCGGCCTCCTCGACGGCCTCCGCGACCGCGAAATCAACATTCTCCGTCACCGCTTCGGCTTCAACGGCGAAGAGCCGATGACCCTCGAGGAAATCGGCCGCCTTTACGGCGTCACCCGCGAACGCATCCGGCAGATCGAAGCCGCCGCCCTCCAGAAGATGCGCAAGCAACTCAAGGGCATGGAAAAAGCCTCCTGGCGCAATTGACGCCTGGCTTTGCGGCGGCGAGAGTGATTTCTCGCCGCCGATGAATGGCCAGGTTTTTGTTTCCACCGACTCCCGAACTGAACGACCTGCCTAAGGAAGTTCAAGATGGAATCTGTTTTCGGACCGCGTTCGACCGGTCGCTGATGTACGCAGTTTCCCGGTTTCCGAATACGGTCGAACTCTATGTCTGGATCAGCTCGTTGGGAGCCTTGTTTGGTTGTGTGCTGGTTATCCTCGAGCAAGAGAAATGGAGCGATTGGGCACTTGTGGGGTTTGTTTGTCTCTGCGTTGTCTCGGTCGGCTCGGCACGCCATGAACTGCACAAGAAATACCGTCAGCGGGTGTCGCGATTCCGCGACGAATATCTGGCGGGAAAGTTTGATGCGGCCGCTTACGTTCGAAGGATGACCCAGGGGCGTCGTCGGCAACCGCGCTTGCCATGGAAGTCGAGGCCTCCGAGTTTCTTCTACGATCCCATGCCGCTATATCTGGTGCAATTGCTTGGCTAAAGGAGGCGGAGTGAAAGAGCTCATCCGGACCTATACGCTGGCAGTAGTGGTAACGGCCGCGCTTTTCACCTTTGTCGTTCTTGGCTGGCAGGTATTCAGGAGTTTTACTGTTGCTCCCGGTCTGAGGGTCAATTTCGACTACGACGGCGATTGGCGTGGCTTCACCAGTGATGTGCTCGTCGAACGACCGTTGCCCACGGCCAATCTCGTCTTGCAGGATTTTAGTATTTGGGATTTAGGGAAGGGGACATCGCGGGTTTACTCGGCACGACTGGGCGGTGTCGGTTTGCAAAGTAATTTCTGGAGCGACGTCAAGGCATACGACATCCCGCTGGGCGCGTCGTGGATCACTCGAGCCAGCTTCGACTACCATTCGCTGACCGGTGGAGTCTACCGGATGAGCTGGCAGCGGGAGGGTAAACTCGATGGCCGGTTTCTGAAATTCGACGGAACCAATCGTCTCTATCTGCTGCGGCCGGTCGATCAATCCAGCACAGGGATTCCAGAATTGCGAATTGAGGCCATCGAAGGGCTCAAGCCGCCAGATAGGTCTTGAGAGACTTGCGCAATGACCGTTCCATGACGATGTTCAACGGAACTGATCTAGGACGATGGGAATTCACAATCGCGATTACATGAAGCGTCCGGCGGAGGACGAAACCGACGACGATTTCTCTTGGGAACGCCCGAGCGGGGAGTTGAGAATTCCTTGAATGATCTCGCTGGCCGCCATGCCGGGAAGCTGAAGTTTATCGGCATCGCCATTGTTGTGATGTGCGTGGTGGCGATCGTGCTGGCCATGGTGAGCCGGTGATTTCGGCGTATGTGGGATGAAGATCCAGAATACGTGAACGCGCACTACGCGATGATCAAGCGGCTGGTATGTTTCGCCGTTGGTTTCACGTTTCTTTGCGCGTTGTTGGACAACGAGTGGGAACCCTTTCTGGAACTCGTCAAGATCTTCGGCGCCGCCGGGGCTGTTTTGGTCGGTTATGCGGTCGTGGTCTGGGTGTCGGCCCATACGATTCGTTCGTTCGTTCGGATGGTTCAGAGATTGCGCGAGTAATTGACAATCGATTCGCTGCCGCTTTGATCGGGCGATGCGATTCTTCAAGACCCTCCTCGCTGCGCTGGCGGTCACCATGACCGTTTCATCGGAGGCCGCTCAATTGCCCAACATCGTTCTCGTCATGGCTGACGACCAGGGCTGGGGCGACATGGCTTATAACGGTCATCCGATCGTCAAGACACCCAACTTCGACAAGGCGGCGGCGACGGGGCTGCGCTTCGATCGGTTTTACGCCGCGGCGCCGGTGTGCTCGCCGACCCGTGCTGCGGTGATGACGGGTCGGCACCCGAATCGCATGGGCGTGTTCAAGTGGGGCTACCCGATGCGGCCGCAGGAGACGACGATCGCCGAGGCCTTGAAGAAGGCGGGTTATGCGACCGGGCATTTCGGGAAGTGGCATCTCGGTTCCGTGCGCCGTCAGAGCGACGCACATCCGGGCGTGAATGGCTTCGATGAATTCCTCAGTGCGCCAAACTTCTACGACAACGATCCGATCCTGAGCCACAACGGCAAGGCTGTGCCGATCAAGGGCGAGAGTTCGGTCGTCGCTGCCGAGGCGGCCTTGAAGTGGATGAAAAAGAACAAGGAAAAGCCGTTCTTGTCCGTGGTCTGGTTCGGTTCGCCGCACAGTCCGTTTGGTGCGGTCGAGCAGGATCGCAAGCTCTATGACGACCAGCCAAAGGCGAACCAACATTTCCTCGGTGAGGTCACGGGCATGGATCGTGCCTTCGGCATGATTCGCGATGGACTTGAAAAGATGGGCATTCGCGACAATACGATCCTCTGGTACACGAGCGACAACGGGGCTCTCAAGAAGGTGGGTTCAGCCGGACCATTCCGCGGTCTCAAGGGGCAGGTCTACGAAGGCGGACTGCTGGTGCCGGCGATTCTGGAATGGCCGAAAGTCATTGAGCAGCACCGCGTCATCACGGGTCGCTGCAACTCCTGTGACATTTACCCAACCCTGCTTGAGATCGCTGGTGTCAAACTTGCGGAGCAGCCGCGTCTCGACGGCATCAGTTTGGTGCCGGTGATCAACGGTGGAGAAGTCCGTCGCCAGCGGCCCATGGGATTCTGGGACATGGACCAGCCCGGCATCGGCACACCCGCGGCGGCCTGGATGAAGGAACTCTACGAAGCTCAACTGAAGGGTGAAGACCTCCCGCAACCGGCCAAAGTTCCGCCTGCGGCCAAGCTGCCCAATCCGAAGTACGCGACCGACAGCTTTCCCGGCAACGCCGCGTGGGTCGAAGGCGACTGGAAGCTTCACCGCAAGCAGGACAAGAAGGGCAATGTGACTTGGGAGTTCTATAACCTGGCGGTGGACCAAGGCGAAACGACGAACCTCCTCGGGACGGAGGGGCAACGAATCCATCAGCATCGTGGGAAGCTGCAGAAGTGGCTGGCCTCCGTCGTCCATAGTCTCAATGGCGAGGATTACCAATGAGCGAAGAGAAGGCTGGAGAAACTCTGGCGTCGTCCGAGAACAAAGACAGCGAAAAACCGGACGTGCCTGGGCGCCTGGTGAGCGTGGATGCACTGCGTGGCTTCGACATGTTCTGGATCATGGGCGGCAAGTCGTTGGTCACGGCACTGGCCGCTTTCACCTCGTGGGGATGGCTGCAGTGGATCGTGGACAACCAGATGGTGCATCCCGACTGGCACGGCTTTGCTTTGTGGGACTTGATTTTTCCTCTGTTCCTCTTCATCGCTGGCGTCTCCACGCCGATCGCCATTGCCAACCGACTGGCCAAGGGTGAAAGCCGGGCGCGAATCCGGCTTCACATTATCCAACGCGGCTTTGCCCTGGTGTTCCTCGGGTTCATTTACAACGGCTTCCTCAAGTTTGATTGGGGTGACCCGGAGAAGTGGGCGAACTTCCGCTTCTGCAGTGTACTGGGCCGCATCGGCCTGGCCTACATGTTCGCCGCGATCATCGTCATGCACACGCAATGGAGGACGCGGCTCTATTGGATTGCCGGTCTGTTGATCGGTTACTGGATAGCGTTGCGCTTCATTCCCGTGCCCGGCTTCGGCGCGGGCGATCTTGCACCCGGACACACGTTGACTGATTGGATCGACCAACACCTGGTTCCGGGCAAACTCTACAAAGACGTGCGCGATCCCGAAGGGCTGTTCGCGGTCATTCCTGCCATCGCCACCGCCTTGATCGGTGGTCTCGCTGGCGAAATGTTGCGCAACCCATCCATCAATTGCCTGCGCAAGACCGGCATTCTCGCTGGTGCTGGTTTGGTCTGCCTGTTCGCGGCGCAGTTGTGGAATCTGGACTTCCCGATCAACAAGAATCTGTGGAGCAGTTCGTTCGTCCTGCATTGCGCCGGCCTGAGCCTACTGTTGCTGAGTGTTTTCTACCTCGTGATCGACGTCTGGAAGATTCGCTGGTGGACGTTCTTTTTCGTCGTGATCGGATCCAACTCGATCCTGATCTACCTCGCGCCGAAGTTTATCGACTTCTATCGCTTCACCCACGCACTCCTCGATGGACCGGCCTCATTGGCGGGGAGTTTCGGTCCCGTGTTCATTGCCCTTGGAATGATCCTCGTGAAATGGTCGATGCTCTTTCTTTGCTATCGGAAGAAGATCTTTCTGAAAGTTTGATCACGGACTCTCAGGCTTGTCACTCCAGTGGGAACCAAGACGCGCCGTAGCTGAAATGGAGGGAAGGACTGCGAGTCCGTTGGCGTGGCTATTGAATTACACCTTTGGATTCCAACCGCTTTCGTACTCCCGAGACCACATGGCTTCCGCCGCGCGATTGCCCGAGATGTGACCGTTTTTGGGGTCGCACCTCAGAGTCGATTCGGTGCGATAGGCAATGTTGCCCAGATGACAAAGCAAGGCGCTGCGATGACCCTCGTTGATCTCTGCATTTAGTTCCGCCTCGCCCCGAATCGCCGCCACAAAGTTCTCGAGATGCTCCTTCTGTCCGCCGTGGCTGCGCTTCTGTTCGAACTGTTTGCCGCGTTCATCCAAGAGCGTGTAGCCGCTGTTGTTCATTCGCGCGGTGCCGCCTTCGCCGTAGAAGATAATGTCGGAGTTGTCTTCGAACGGACGTCGTGGGTTGCAGCTTAGTCCCTCCCAACCAATCGCCGAGCCGTTGGCAAACCTGAAGGTGGCAGTCTGCGTATCCGGCGTTTCCTGGTCGTCTTCCGGATACACGAAGCGTCCGCCATTGGAGGTGACCTGGGTCGGGAATTCCACACCCAGCACGGCTCGGGCGATATCGATCTTGTGGACACCGTTGTTGCCCAACTCACCGTTGCCCCAGTGCCAATGCCAGTGCCAGTTGTAATGCAGGAGATTGTCTTTGTAAGGACGACGGGTTGCCGGCCCCTGCCAGAGATCGTAATTCAGATAGGTGGGCACTCTTACCGGCTTGCCGACCCCGATCGATGGTCTGGCACTTCGGTAATAACACTGGGCGAAATAGATCCGTCCGATGGCGCCTTCCCTGAGCTGCTGAATTCCAGCGACCACTCCCGGTACGCTTCGGCGCTGGGTTCCATGTTGGATTCGGACGCCATGCTTCTTCGCGGCGGCGATCATCAGTTCGCCCTCGTGAGGATTGTGACTGCACGGCTTTTCGACGTAGACGTGTTTGCCCGCCGAGGCACCGAGAATCGCCGCCGGTGCATGCCAGTGATTGCAGGTAGCAATGACGAGCGCATCGACGTCCTTGGTTTCAAGGCCGCGCCGAAAATCCTGGCCGTATTCGATCGTCCGTCCGTTCACCCGGCCAACCATCTGCGCCGCATAACGCGCCCGCGTCTCATCGACATCGTAGACCGCTTTCACGTTTAAATTCGGCATAGCCTCCAGTTCGCTCGACAACGTCATGCCGCGACCTCCCATACCCGCGGCAACGATCGTTAGTGAGCGATTGGCGCCGAGCGCGTTGATCGACGGGGCGAGGGCGGCAATTTGGAGAAAGGTGCGACGTTTCATTGCAGCGCTTTGTTGACGGCCGTGCTGAACAGTTCGGGCTTGGCGTGATGAGTGTTGCACATCACCGCCACGCCGATCCCGAGCCTGGGCCAGATCACGAGGCGCGTCTTGGTCTTTTCCTGCGAGCCGCCGTGGGAAACCTTCAACGAGCGATCCTCACCTTCGACCTTGAAACCAAGGGCGTAATCGACCTCCTTGCCCTCCGCCGGTTGTTTGACTGTCCACATTACCTTCCGAGTCTCGGAATGAACGAGGCGATCGTCCATCAAGCCAATCCCGAATCGAGCGAGGTCGCCGATGTTGGAAATGTAACCACCGCCCCCAAGCTTCCAGCTGACGTCAGTGTCGGTTGATTCCACGATCTCGCCGTTGCGTCGAAGGTATCCTTTCGTGCGATGAGGGATATCGCGCCATTGGTAATCAGGCTGCATGCTGGACATGCCTAAGGGACGACTGATCCGTTGTTCGATCTGGTCGGCAAAGCGTTCTCGCCCGGCACGTTCGACCGCGGCGCTAAGCAGCATGTACCCGCGAGTAGAGTAGGAATACTTTTGCCCCGGCGCATTCACCAGTGGGGACTCTCGCAGCGTGTCGAGTGCGAGCGTGACATGACCGTAGGGATTCGGGACGTGGTAAAGGCGTTTGCTGCGAACGATCTTGCCGTTGGTGTAATGAACAATACCGCCCTGATGTCGTAGCAGTTGATCGATGGTGACCGGTGCCGCTCGCTTTGGGAACTCAGGGACGTATCGGCGAACGTCATCCTCGAGATCCAATTGTCCGGATTCCCAAAGCTGCATCGCCGCCACCGCGGTGACGGATTTCGAGATCGAGGCCCACCGGAACATCGTGTTGGTCGTCACGGGAATTTTGGCCTCCCAATCCGCGTATCCGAATCCCTCTTGGTGAACGATCTTGCCACCGCGGATCACCCCAATCGCCACTCCAACTACTTCCTGCTTCTTTATCTCGGCTCGGATGGTGGCGTCGATTTTGGCAATCTGGGTTTGGTTGAGGGACGCGGAAAAACCGGTCGTGGTGACCAGCACCAGAAGAATCGCCAACAGGGTCTTCACATCATTCGGCGTTGAGTTCGGCCATCATGGATTCGGCCATCCCCGTGATCTTGGCGACGGCTTCGGTCTTGTTGACTTTTTCCATTTCGCCGCCGCGGGGTTTGATTTCGACTTCGCCGTTGGCGAGGGATTTGGCGCCGATGGCGAGGCGGAGGGGAATGCCTACGAGTTCGCTGTCCTTGAACTTGAAGCCGGGGCGTTCTTCGCGGTCGTCGAGGATGACTTCCCAACCGGCCGCGGTCAGTTGCTCGTAGTATTCGTTGGCGAGCTTCATCGGTTCGCCGTCGGGATCGACGTCGAGGACCGTGAGGCAGATGTGGAAGGGGGCGACGCTGAGCGGCCAGATGATGCCCCACTTGTCGTTGGATTGTTCGATGACGGCTTGGAGCGTGCGGGTGACGCCGATGCCGTAACAGCCCATGACGCACAATTGTTCCTTGCCGTCCTTGTCCAGGAACTTGGCATTCATGGCTTCGCTGTATTTGGTGCCGAGCTTGAAGACGTGGCCGACTTCGATGCCGCGACGGATCTGAAGCGGCTTGCCGGTGGCGACGCAGGTTTCGCCAGCTTTCACGGTGCGGAGCTCCTTCCACTGGATGTTCTTGATGTCGCGTTCGACGTCGACATGGCGGAGGTGGAACTTGTTCTCGTTCGCGCCGGTGGTCATGCCTTTCGCGCCGCGGAGGGTTTCGTCGGCGTAGATGGCGGAGATCTTGTCGTTGCCTTCCACGCCGTTGACCGCACCGAGGCTGCCGGGATAGGCGCCGAGCGCGTCATTGATTTCGGCCGGAGTGGCGGCGCGATAGGTGGTGGTGCCGAGGACGCCGGTGAACTTGGCCTCGTTGAGTTGGTCGTCGCCGCGAACCAGCGCGAGGACGACCTTGTCCTTGACGAGATAGACGAGGGTCTTGATCTGTTGATGAACGGGGACGTTGTAGGGATCGGCGGCGAGGGCCTCGATGGTCTTGACGCCGGGTGTGGCGAATTTCTCAGGCGCGTCGCCCGTGGACTCAGTCGGAGTCGGAGTCTCGGGGCCGGCGGAAGTCGCCTTTTCAATGTTCGCGCCGTAGCCACCGGTCTCGCAATAGACGACGTCGTCTTCACCGGTCTCGGCGGGGACCATGAACTCGTGGGAAAACTTGCCGCCGATGACGCCGGAGTCGGCTTCGACCGGGATGGAGGTCAGTCCGCAGCGTTTGAAGATGCGGCCGTAGGCGTCGTACATCTTCTGGTAGCTGTCGGTCGCGGCTTCGTCGGAGACATCGAAGCTGTAGGCATCCTTCATGATGAACTCCTTCGCGCGCATGAGGCCGAAGCGGGGGCGGATCTCGTCCCGGAACTTCGTCTGGACCTGATAGAAGTTGATCGGCATCTGCCGGTAGGAATTGAT
Organism: Limisphaerales bacterium; assembly: GCA_049601855.1. Classification (GTDB taxonomy): domain Bacteria; phylum Verrucomicrobiota; class Verrucomicrobiia; order Limisphaerales; family JAYPXF01. The sequence continues at coordinate 8,737 of JBMYQZ010000003.1, forward strand.
CTCACCGGCGACGAGGGTCGTGATGACCTCCTCGTGTGTGGGGCCGAGGACCCATTCCTTGTCGCCGCGGTCCTTTACCTTGAAGAGCACGTCGCTGGCCGTTTCGTAGCGGCCGGATTGTTCCCAGATGTTGGTGGGTTGCAGGGCGGGCATGAGGACCTCCTGCGCGCCGGCCCGGTTCATCTCTTCACGGACGATCTGTTTGATCTTCTCCAGGGCGCGGAGTCCAAGGGGCAGAAAGGTGTAGAGCCCGCCGGTGAGCTTGCGGACGAGACCAGCGCGCAGCAGCAGTTTATGCGAGAGAATCTCGGCCTCGGCCGGGGATTCCTTGAGAGTCGGAATGAGTAGTTGTGACCAGCGCATGATGCAAATGGGCCGGGAGCGTAGCGGGGAATGGTCAGTGGAAACAACATTGTTTCCCGTGCCGGTGAAGCGAGCAGGAGAAGGCCTTGGTAAGCCCTCAGCTCCGACTCAGGCTGAAGGCGATGTACATGCATGCCAACGTGATCATTGCGAGGGCGGCCAGAAGAAGCCATCGCGGCTGTGTTTTGAACCGTCCGCGAAGGGCGAGCTGAATGACCGCCAAGATGGGGATGAGAACGCCGAGTTCGATCGCGAGGTTTCGGTAAAAGTAGTCGTTGGTAAAACTCAGTGCGCCGGAACTTGGGAGCAGTCCGATCGGGGAGCGGAAGGTCTCATCGATCAACGGCCAGAAGAGTGGCATCGGATGAACGCCGACCGTCAAGGTTAGGAGAATGAGGGTGAAGGCAATGGAGTGGCTGATGCGCAGCCCGTCGTGTTCGCCCTTGTGTAGGAAGGGGACGAAGTAATCCAAGTCGGGCGCGATGGCGGCGATCATCATCCAGCCGAGCCAGATGAGTCCCTTCCAGCTAAAAACCTTATTCACGTCCTTGCGGGAGACAAAGACGCACCAGCCGTGATCGCATGGCCAATGAAGGAGGACACGCGAGTCTCAGCCGAGGTAGAGGTCTCGCCCCTTGGAGAGGGCGGCAATCTTGCGGTCGGCGACGGAGCGTTTGAGCATCCAGAAACCGCAGTCGGGGTGGACGTATTTCACGCGGCTGGCACCGAGTTTCTTTTCGGCTTTTTCCAGGGAGGCGGCGATCTGGTCAGGGGTCTCGACGTGGTTGACCTTGATGTCGACGACGCCCATGCCGATGCCGATCTTGGAGTCGATCTCCGCCAACGCATTGAGGTCGTCCTCGGGGCGATGAGCGAGTTCGAGGACGAGGTGGTCGGCGTGCAGGCCGTTGAGGAATTCGATGAGCGGCTTCCATTTGCCGGCCTGGATGGTCTGGCCGCCGTAGTTGCCGAAGCAGAAGTGCACGGCGCCGGGTCCGTCGAAACCGTCGAGCACGCGATTGATGGCTTCCTGCGCGAGTGGGGCATGATCGGGGCTGCCGGGGATGTTGGCTTCGTCGACCTGGAGACAGGCGGTCGGAAGATCCCTCACCTGCGCGGCGAGCAGATCGGCGATGGCGAGCGTGAGGGATTCAAGATCGCCGTAGTGATGATCGAGCAAGGTGCGCGCAAGCATGTAGGGGCTCGTGACGGTGAACTTGAAGGCGCCGCCGGCGACGCCCGCGGCGCGTTGACAATCATCGAGGAGATTCAATGATCCTTCACCTAAGGCTTCGTGAACGATGGCGGCCGGCTTGGCGCGGAACCCCATTTCGCTCTTTCGCTGATAGGCTTCGGAGTCGGAGCGGCTGACGTTCATCGTGGCGCCACCGAATTTATCGACGAAGTAATCGATCATGCCGTTGGTATCGGGATGATTGATGTCGAAGCGGTAGAGTTCACCGTCGGTGGGCAGATCGATGCCGGCTTGGCGTTGGGTGTCGAAAATCACGCGAGTGGCGTCGGTCACAGCCTGTTCGCTGGGAAGCGCTGCGAGCCAATCGGGCACGGGATAAGAACCGACAGTGGTGGTCAGGATGGCGGGTTGCGTAGGAATCGTTTGCTCGCTCATGAAATCGTGGCTGGTTGATAGTCTTTCTCGACCGAAGATGAGAATCAAAAACTCACTTCGGTTGAGGCAGGGAATCCAGGGCGGATTGAAGAGTCTCGCGAATGGGCAGCTTCCGTTTCACGGGTTTCTTCTCGTCCGGATCGGCATCGAGATCATACAGCTTGCCGTTGCTGTAGAGTTTGTGTTGGCGCGTGCGTACCCAACGCGAGCCACCCTTGCGTTCCGAGTAGGCCCATTTGCGAGTCGATGGTTTTCCATCGAGCAAACGACCGGCGAAACTGATGCCGTTCAAGTCGCGAGCGGGGAGCTTGCCTCCGCTCAGATCTGCGAAGGTCGGCAGGATGTCGCTGAAGTCAACAAGATCATCAATCGCCTGTTCGCCGGCGATCTTGCCCTTCCAATTCGCGATCAAGGGGACGCGTGTGCCGAGGTCATTCAGCTTGCCCTTGCCGCCTTGCACCATGCGACCTTGAAAATAAGAGAAGACCTTGGGCCGTTCGAACTTGCCGTTCTCGCCGACGCGCAGATAGGAGGCGCCGGCCGTTCCGTTGTCGGTCGTGTAAATGATCAGAGTCTTTTCCCGCAGCTTGAGCCGATCGAGCGCGCGAATGAGTTTACCGATCTGGTGATCCATGTCCTCGGCCATCTCGGTGTAGTTCAGCCAGCGATCGTTCGGGCCGTAAGGAACGGGTTTGCCGATGTCGTCGGTGACGTCGTGGGCGAGGGCCATTGAGTAGTAGGCCAGGAACGGCTGCTCGCGACTCTTCTTCATGAAATCGATGAGGAACTCCACATAGAGGTCAGGACCGTATTTGCCCTTGGTGTCTGTGCGAACCTTGCCGTTCTGATAGATCATCGGATCGTGAAAACGCGGGCCTTCGTGCCAGCCGAAAACGCTCCATTCGTCAAAGCCCATTCGTTTCGGCTGCTGCTTGTCGTTTTTCATCAGGCACATCTGCCACTTGCCGGCGACGGCGGTTGTGTATCCGGCCTGTTTCATCACGTTGGCGAAGGTGTTTTTCTCCTCCGCCTTCGGATAGGAACCCCACTTGGGATTGCGTAAAGTCGCCGGGTAACAACCGGACAACAACGCCACTCGCGTCGGATGACATACCGGCATGCTGTAGCAATGGGTGAAGCGCATGCCTTCGGCCGCGAGCTGGTCGAGGTGAGGCGTGCGATACGTCTGGCCACCATAGCAGCCGAGAACTTCGCGGCCGACATCGTCGGCGAGGATGAAGAGGATGTTGGGCTTTTCGCTGGCCGCAATCTGGGTGGCCAATCCAAGGCAAAGGAGAAAGGAACGGAACATGCCGAGCAGCCTAAGTTACCGCTCCTGACCGATCAATCTCACGTTGTCGAGATATCGCTCGCAGGGCTTTTGCTTCCAGTTTGCCAAGAGAATCATGCAGCGAATCCCGCCAGCCGACAGGTGGCGTCCACGAATTCGCGGTTGAAGGTCTGCATGCTGAACCGAGTCAGCGCGAGGTCCTGGTTTTTCTGAATCAGCACGGGATTCGGAGCGGCGAGGGTGGTCAGGATGCGATCGACGCACTCCGTTTCGTCATCGGGTGTAAACAGCCATTCCTCCGGCAGGAATTCCTTCATCCCGTCGCGAGCACTGGCCACGATCGGCACTTTCACGCTCATCGCTTCCAGCATCACCAAGGGCACGCCTTCAAAGCGTGACGGTAGGCAAAGTAAATCGATTGCCGAGTAGACATCGGACAAACCATCCGTCCATTCGATGAAGGTCGCCGAATCGCCCAGACCGTAACCGTTCACCTTGTCCTTGAGGGTGGTGCTGTCCGGGCCGCTGCCGACGAAGACGAGATGCACGTTTTCCATGCGCGAGAAATTTCGAGCCACGCAATCGATCAGGAAATCCTGTCGCTTCTGCTTGAACTCGATGCGCCCGACCATCGCCACGAGTTTGTGAACCTCGGGAAGGCCGAGTCGTCGTCGCGCCTCGATCGGATCGCGTAGTTCGGTCTTGGAGGCGTCGAAACCGTTGTGCACCACGGTGATCGATTGATCGGCGCCACGAGCGCGCAGCATCTCCGCCATGCCTTCGCTGATCGTGATGAACGAGTCCGGGCGTTTGAACAGCCATTTGTTGAACGGATCACGCAGCGAACCGAGCTTGGCCTGCATCGTCGCCAAGGTGTGCGGCACGGGAATGTAGCTGATGGCTGGGATGCCCAAGTTGTTTGCTGCCAACACTCCCAGCGATGACAACTCGATGTCACCCTGAAGGACGAGCACTGCCCGGATGCAATCGGAGCGAAATTGATTCGCCAGCCGGCGAACCCTACCGCCGGAGAAGCGGCTGCGAAGGCCTTGAAACTTCTTGCTCTGATGCCGCAGCGGAATCAGGCGGACGTTCGGGTGCTCGATCGCGATTCGCTCGAGGCGTTTTCGCAACTTGTGGTTGTGCCGATGGTAGTAGCAGACGAGGTGCAGATGCGGTGCCCGGGCCAAGGCCTCGATACCGCAACACGACATCTGCTCGTGCCCACCGAAGACCGGGGCGTCGTCGTAAATCGCGAGGGTATGAAGGGGAGGGGGCGTGGCC
>JBMYQZ010000003.1:13314-25818 GCA_049601855.1 Limisphaerales bacterium
TCTTGCGCGCCGGAGCATCCGGCGCGCAAGATGGTTCGGCAAGTGTGGAGTTACTCGAAACCAGCGGCGGCTTTGAGTTTCTTGATCTCCGGCTTCTGGAGGGCGGCGCGGTAGATCTGCAGATCATGGATGGACCAGAAGAGGCCCTTCACCGATCCGGTCTGGGTGATCCTCAGGTGGCGGGTGGTGGTGAGTGAGAAACTGATCTCGGTGATCGGGTTGTCACCCTTGCCTTCGGCGATGGGTTGTGACCAGGTCTTGCCGTCGGCGGAGGTCTGCACCTTCCAGCCGCGGGGATAATCACGGCTGCTCCGAGCGGCGTTGAGTCGAAGACCGGAGATCTGGGTGGGTTTCAGCAGATCGATCTGAAACCACATGCCCGGCACTTGCGGCGTGCCGGTGTCCCAACGCGATTTGATGTTTCCATCGACGGAATTGCGCACGTTGTTGTCGCGATGGCTGGCGGTGAGTTTCCACTTCTTCCGTTCCGCGAGTTGTAGTGGGAAACTCCTTTGCAGTTCCTCGACGGTGAAGGGCGCGGTGCGGCCGTTCAATTGCTTGCGCATACGTTTGACGTCCTTCGGCTGAACCGTCGGAGCGCTGTTGCCAAAGCTGTTGCGGACGTAGCTGAGCACGGAGGCGACCCATTTGTCGTCGTTGCTCTCCATGGGAACCATCAGCGCGTCGTATTTCTTGCCGTTGACCGGTCCGGTGAGGCCCTTGAGCACGACCGCGATGGGCGCATCTTGGTGCCCGACCAAGGTGTGGCTGCCGACAAAGGGCGGAGCCATTTTCACGCCCTTGGGCGCTCCTTCCATCTGCATGCCTTTGCCGTCCGGTCCGTGACAGGCAAAGCAGAGTTCCTTGTAAATCGCTTCGCCGCGCTTCACGAGCTTGAGGTCGGCTTTGTTGAGGTTGGGCTGGCGTCGATTGGCCACCGGCGGATTCAGGATCATGTTCGCCAGTTCCTTCACCCCGGCGGCGGCATGATTCTCGGACAATGATTCGGCGAGCTCTTTGGTGTCTTTCCAACCTAGCTTCTTGCCGGTGAGGAAGGATTGGATCGCAACGCTCGCATCCCGATCGCGCAGCAGAGTGCGAAACCTTGACTCGAGGTTCGTGTTGCCAGCCTGAATCAGACTTTCGCCGGCACGGAGGGCGGCGATGCGCACCTGCGGATCCGCGTCGGCAAGGCTGCCAAGCACCTGTTCTTCCTCCAATGCACCGAGGCCTTCGAGCGTCCAGGTTGCATGGGCACGGGCCAACGGATTCTTGCTGACCTGAGCCATTCGTCGAAGGCCGGGAACGACCGACTTTTCATCACGCAGAATTAGCAGACGTTGCGCGGTATCACGCCACCAGCCGTTCGGGTGCGCGAGGTGTTGCACGAGTTCGACGGAGCTTTCGTCATACATCTTCGGCTGCGGACCGGGATTGAAGTCCCGGTGGCGAATGCGATAGACGCGGCCACGACCGACGTTCTTGTCGAGACCGTATTCTTGGATGACGCCGCGGAGATAGCTGCCTGCGCGGGTCCAATTGCCTTGCTGGATGATACCGCGATACATATCGACCATATACAGCGTGCCGTCCGGGGCGGTGTTCATGTTGACCACGCGGAAGTTTGGATCGATGGAGCGAATGAACTCGCCCTCTTTGAAGGCATTGCGGAGGTAGGTCTTGCCTTCCTTCACGTCGATCTTGGTCTGGCGGATGAGCCGGCCGACGGGTTCTGAGAAAAAGAGGTCGCCGCGCAACTCCTTCGGCAGACGATCACCGCGATAGACTTCGGCTCCGCAGGTGGCTGTGAAGTGATTGAGTGTGAGTTCATCCGGACGAAAGCGACGCGTGCCGCCTTGCACGTCCGGGATCGGGACGAGCGGATAGACGACCTTGTAGTTCTCGGCGTATTGGTCACTGAAGTTGTAGGCGCCGTATGCGATGTGAGTTTGGAAATTGATCGGACCGCGTTCGCCCCCGGCATTCACGTACCAAGGTTTCCCGTAGTCGTCCTGGGTGAGCCCCCATTGCCCTCCATTGGGAGCGGTCGATTCCTTGCGGGGTGGTTGGTCGTAGCCGTTCCAACGCAGTCGCCAGGCGTTGTAGGTGAAATACATCCAGTTGTCCTGTGCCCAGATCATGCCGCTTTGCTGGTGCTCCATGTTGCCGCCGCGTTTGCCGCCTTCGTACCAGAGCTTCTTTTCGTCGGCCACACCGTCGCCGTCCGTGTCGCGATAGAGATGGATGTCCTGCGTGTGCGTTTCGTTGACGAGCAATTCGCCGCGACGCAGGCAGAGGATCATCCGAGGAAGGAGCAGGCCCTTGATGAAGACGGTGTGCTGGTCGTATTCACCGTCACCGTTGGTATCGTCGTGCAAGGATATCTGGCTCGTCGCCGTGCTTTCGTCGGTGGCGTCGATGTCCTGCATGTAAGTGCGCATCTCGGCGACGAACATCCGGCCGTTGCCGTCGAAGACCGCGACGACCGGTTCGTGAATGTGCGGTTCGGTGAGCACCGGTTCCAGCGAGTAGCCTTTTGGCAGGTGAAAGGTCTTGAGCGATTCCGCAACGGAAAGGAAGGGAACGGGCGGGCCGGAGAGTGATCCATCCACCTTGGCGGCGGGTGCGGTACCCGCCAGCAGCAGGGATCCAACGAGGGCTGAATTCAGATACTTCACAACAAATGAGCGGTATCGGACGGAAAGCTGCGGCGCATATTCGATGGTTTGGGCCTTTCGGACTTGGGCTGTCGGCGCTATATGTTTTCCCGTCATGGCCGACGGAGTGAAAGCCAACCTGAAGATGACCGGGATCTCGCTGCTCGCGATCCTGATGCTGGTCATCATTTTGCAAAACACCGAAGACGTGGTGACGCAGATTCTGTGGGTGGAAATCTCGATGCCGCGGGCGTTGCTGCTGCTGTTGACCTTCGCGGTCGGATTCGGGCTCGGCTACCTCTTCTTTTATCGCCGTCATCGCAAGACGAAGGACTCCGAAGAATCGGCCTGATCAGGCTTGCGGCATCCGCTTGCCTCCCTATTTTCCCCGGATGCGAATTCTTGTCTGCCTTCTGGGCCTCGCCATTGTTTCGTCGATCCACGGTGCCGACATCTCCGGTGCCGGTGCGAAGACCCATCAATTGCTCCCATGGCCGCGCATGGAACAGCCCGATATCGCCCCGACCTCGCCCGAAGCCGCCACGAACCTGAAGCGCATTCCCGTTCCGAAAGGATTCAACATCAGTCTCTGGGCGGCGGAACCGATGCTCGCGAATCCGGTCGCCTTTTGCCTTGATGAGAAAGGTCGCGTGTTCGTCGCCGAGACCTATCGCTATCGCACGAGCGTGCTCGATATCCGGCACTACATGTTCATGCTGGAAGAGGATCTGGCCTGCCGCACGGTGCAGGACCGCGTGCAGATGGCGCGGCGCAACTTCGGTCCGCAGTTTGACGAATTGGAATTGGAAACCGAAGTCATCCGCCTCTTGGAAGACCGCGATGGCGACGGCAAGGCGGACTTCAGTTCGGTCTATGCGGACAAGTTCAACACCTCACTCGATGGCATCGCCTCCGGTGTATTGGCACGCAAGGGCAAGGTTTACTTCACCAATATACCGCACCTTTGGAAGCTCGAAGGCATCGACGAAAATGGCCGGGCCAAGTCGCGTGAATCGTTGAGCTACGGCTACGGGGTGCGCTTCAGTTTCACCGGGCACGACATGCACGGCCTCGCGATCGGGCCTGATGGGAAACTCTATTTCAGTATCGGCGATCGCGGCGCGACCGTGGTCACGAAGGAGATGAACCTGCTGCCGTATCCGGATGAAGGCGCGGTCTTTCGCTGCAACCTCGACGGCACGGGAATGGAAGTCGTTCATCGCGGTCTGCGCAATCCGCAGGAACTCGCCTTCGACAACTACGGCAATCTTTTCACCGGGGACAACGACTTCGATCACGGCGACGAAGAACGCTTGGTCCAAATCGCCGAGGGCGGCGACAGTGGTTGGCGCGTCGGCTACCAACACGCGCCGCTGGGCTTCGATCTCGTGCCCTGGAAATATGAGCACATCTGGATCTCACACAACTCGCGCCAAGCGCACTTCAACGGCGTGGAAGTTGAGACGCCCATCGAAGATATCGGTGTTCGTCCGACGGCATACCTTCCGCCGGTGAGCAACATCGGGAATGGTCCTTCCGGTCTCGTTTATTACCCCGGCACCGGTATGCCGTCGAAGTACGACAACCACTTCTTCCTCTGTCACTTCAAGGGAAACATCGTGAACAGCAAGATCCAGGCGTTCTCCGTGAAGCCCAAGGGCGCCACCTTCGAATTGGACAACAGCGAGGTCTTCACCGGCATGATGCAACCGACCGATTTGGAGTTCGGTCCGGATGGCGCGCTCTATTTCGCCGACTGGGGGCAGGGTTGGACGCGACAACGTAAGGGTCGCATCTACCGCATCGCGCACAACGGCTTGCGCACCGACGCCGTCGCCACTCAGACGAAAGAGATCTTCGGTGAAGGATTCGAACAGCGCCCGGAACGGAACCTCATCGGTCTGCTCGGTCATCGTGATCGCCGGATTCGCCAGGAGGCACATCTCGAACTCGCGGCTCGTGGCAAGGACTCCATCGAGGCTCTGACGGACGTTGCCGAAAACTCCGGTCATCAGCTCGCTCGCATCCACGCCATCTGGGCCTTGGGAATCATTTCCCGCGATACCGACGCCGGATTGGAATCCATCGACGTCCTGCTCGGAGACGAAGACGCCGAGATTCGTGCGCAGATCGCCCGGGTATTCGGATGGGCGAAATATGGCGACGGCGTTCGTGCTCTCAGCGCGCTGTTGAAGGATGGATCTGCGCGCGTCCGTTACTATTCTGCGATGGCGCTTGGTCAGATCGGCGAGCCTCGTGCGGTCCCGGCACTCGTTCACCTGTTGGCGGCGAATGATGATGCAGATCCCTACGTGCGCCACGCAGCTGTGATGGGATTGGTGGGAACGGCGAACCCGCGTCAGTTGGTTGCTGCGGGTGTGCATCGTTCCGCCGCGGTGCGAATGGGCGCGCTGCTCGCCCTGCGGAAACTTGGCCGTTCGGAAATCGAGATGTTCCTGCACGAGCGCAATCCCGAACTCATCATCGAGGCGGCCCGGGCGATCAACGACGCTCCCATTGAAGGCGCGCAAGAAGAACTGGCCGGACTCGTTTCCGATCTCGGCCGCGTGCCCGAGAAGTTTCGCACAATGCTCGCTGTGCGCGCCATCAACGCGAATTTTCGGATTGGGGGCGCCGACGAAGCTGTTGCCCTCGCCAAGTTGGTTGCCGACCAGACCTCCGACCCCGCCATGCGCTCCGAAGCTCTTTTCGCGCTCGGCACTTGGGGTAGTCCACATGATCGCGATCGTGTGATGGGCATCTACCGTCCGCTCGGTAAACGTGACACCCAGCCCGCCATCGACGCGCTTGGTCCAATTGTTGATGACATCCTCAAGTCCGCCCCCCACGAAGTTCAGCTCGCCGCGATCGAAGCCGTTGAAAACCTTGGGTTGAAGTCGGCCTTGTCCACGATGGCCACGTTGGTACGAGACGAAAACCATGGCCCCAATGTCCGTTCCGCCGCGTTGATAACCCTCGCGGCCATGGACAGTCCTGGTCTGAATTCCGCCATCGAGAGCACTTTGCGGCAGGCCAACGAAGAATTGCGCGCGACGGCCGTAAGCCTGGTCGGTCACCTCGACCAGGCCGACGCCCTCAAGCATATCCGCAAGGCCTTGAAGGACGGCGCGACCCCGGAACGCCAGCAGGCCTTCACCGCCCTCGCCACGCTCAAGGATGCCACTGCTGACCGCATCGTCGGCGATTGGATGGGCAAACTTGCCAAGGGAGAAGTGGCTGGCTCGCTTCAGCTCGACGTCCTTTCCGCGGCGGAACGCCGATCCGCCGCCAACATCAAGCAACAGGTTGCTGCATTCACCGAGAAGCAGGCCAAGGCTGGCGAACTCGAACCGTGGAAGATCTCGCTCGCAGGCGGCAATGCCGAACGCGGCGAAGACATCTTCTACAACCGCCGCGACGTTCAATGCCGACGTTGCCATAAAATCGACGGCAGCGGTGGCGAAGCCGGACCCGAGCTGACCGGCATCGGTTCCAAGCAATCCCGCGAGTATCTCCTTGAAGCCATCGTGCTTCCGAGCGCCAAGATCGCCGAGGGATTTGAAAACGTGCAGGTCGAAACCGACGGCGGACCCGAGGAAGGCGGTGCCGAATTCGCCGGCGTCGTCAAACGCGAGACGAAGGACGAACTCGAACTCGTTTCCTTCGAAGACGGCACCGTCGTCGTGGAAAAGAAACGCATCACCTTCCGCCGCAAAGGCCTCTCTGGCATGCCCGTCGGCCTGCACGCCATGCTCGGCAAACGAAACCTCCGCGACCTGATCGAATTTCTGGCCAGACTGAAATAGGGCTGAAACCCGCCACGAAGGAGTTGGAAACCGATCAGAACAATAAACCAGCTTCATTGTGTGATATTTGTCCTCCGTGATTCGGCCGTCATTGCCGAGCGAGCCGATCGTCGGTAGATTCTCCGCCCTACATGGATACCGACACACTGATGAGCGGGTTGGTGATGTTCCTGTGCTTTATCGTGATTGTTACCGTTCACGAATGGGCACACGCCTGGGTGGCGTGGAAGCTGGGGGACAACACGGCCTACAACGAAGGGCGGGTCACGCTCAATCCACAATCTCACATCTGCCCGATCGGCACTTTGGCGGTGCCGCTGGGAATGGTGTTGCTGTCAGCGATGGGATCGGGGATCGGGAGCTTGTTGGTGGGATGGGGGCGCCCGGTGCCGGTGAATCTCTACAACCTCGAGAACCGGTCGCGGGATCATTCGCTGATCGCGTTGGCCGGGCCGGCGATGAATCTGGTGTTGGCGTTTGTCTGTCTTGGATTATTGCGGGTCTTCATGGAGTTCGAGCAGGACACGATGATGGAGGCGATGCAGACGATGGCCATCCTCAGCATCTTCCTGTGCTGGCTGAACCTCCTGCCGATTCCGCCGTTGGATGGCTCACATGTCATGAAGTACATCATCGGAATGCGCGAGGAGACCTATGCGAACATCGCGCAATACGGCATCTTCATCCTCATCGTCGCCCTGCAGATCCAGCCGATCGGGAAGTTCTTGCACGAAATGACCTTCAAGACCTTGATCGGCATGGCCACGGTTCTGGGGATTCCAGCGTGATGGGCATGGCGCCGCTTGTCTTTCCTTTTCTAGGTCCTTAAGCTGAGCGACAGCGGATGAAGGAAACCTTTGGCGAACTCGGTTTTCCTGGGCGGTTGATAGCCGTCGAGGGGTTGGATGGGTCTGGTAAATCGACCCAGATCTACCTGCTCAAACGCTGGCTCGAGTTGCAGGGGCTGCGCGTCTACTTCTCCGAATGGAACTCTTCCTCGTTGGTCAAATCCGCCACCAGCAAAGGCAAGAAACGCACGTTGCTCACGCCGACGACCTTCAGTCTCATCCACGCTACCGACTTTGCGGATCGCTACGAACGCCAACTCGTACCGCTCTTGCGGGCCGGGTATCTCGTGCTGTGTGATCGTTATTCCTTCACCGCGTTTGCCCGTGATGTCGTGCGGGGTTGCCCGCCGGATTGGGTGCGAGGGCTCTACAATTTCGCGGCGAAACCGGACCTGACCTTCTTCTTCAAGGCGCGACTTGAGACTTCGCTCGATCGCATTCTCTCGGGCCGCCCGCAATTGAAGTACTTCGAAGCGGGGATGGACCTGAATCTTTCCCCGGACATCGAGGACAGCTTCCGCATCTTCCAGTCGCGTATGTTGGAGCAATATCTCTCGATGACCACCGAGTACGGTTTCACGGTGATTGACGCCAACGGCAGCATCGAGCCGCAGCAGGCGCTGGTGCGAAAGCTCGTGGCCAACAAGATCAATCTCAGGAAATTCTCCCACCGCCAGGTAAACTGATGGCCGCCGCGAAACCGAAACGCCGAACCCGAACGAACCTTGACGATCCCGAGGTGCTCGCCCCGCTACCGGTGGCCCGGCGTTTCTATGGTCACGGCATTCCGGGCGTGGATCTCGACGAATTGTCGGGACGGCTCATCGTGGTGGAAGGCGCCGACGGCTCCGGTCGCTCCACGCAGATCAACCGCCTGGTGGAGTGGCTCGAAGGCAACGGGCACGCGACTGTCCAGGTGGGGCTCAAACGATCCACCCTCGTCAGCGAAGAGCTGAACCGAGCCCAGGAAGGGAACGTTCTCAGTCGCACGACCCTGAGTCTTTTCTATGCCACCGACTTCGCCGACCAATTGGAGAACGTCATCATTCCTGCCTTGCGAGCCGGTGCCATCGTCATTTCGGATCGCTACGTTTACACGCTCATGGCGCGGGACCTCGTTCGCGGAATGGACATGGACTGGCTGCGGACGCTCTACGACATTGCGCTCGTGCCGGATGCGGTGATGTATCTGCGGGTGGCGCCGGAAAAGCTCGTGCAGCGTAACTTCGCCAAGAACCAGGCCTTGGATTATTGGGAAAGCGGCATGGATCTCGGATTGTCCCGCGACATGTTCGACAGCTTCATCAAATATCAGGCGCTGCTCATTGACCAATTCCGGCAACTGCAGAAAGTTTACAAGTTCCGCATCGTGGACGCCGACAAGTCGGTGGACCGAATCCAGGCGGGGCTCCGGCGGCAGGTTGAATCCGTGCTGTTCCGCAAGCCGCGCCGAAAAAAGTGAGCGCCTCGTGGCCGCGAACAACAAATCGAAGTATTACGTCGGTGTCGACCTCGGCGGCACCAAGATTCTGGCTGGCGTTTACGATCAAGACTTGAAGCTGCTCGGCAAGATGAAGCTGAGCACCAAGCCGGAGCGCAGCTACGAGGAGGTGATGGATCGCATTCGGCGTTGCGTGCGCGAGGCCGTCGATGAGTGCGACCTGAAGCTGAAGCAGATCCAGTCCTTGGGTATCGGCGTTCCTGGTGCCGTCGATCCGGGCGCGGGAAGAATGATCTTCGCCCCGAATCTGGACTGGCGCGACAAACCCGTGCGCGAGGATTTGAAGAAGGCACTTGATCTCCCGGTCACCGTCGAGAACGACTGCAACGCCTGCGCCATCGGCGTCCATGAATTGGAATTAGACGGCAAACCGAATTCCCTGATGGGGATCTTCATCGGCACGGGAATTGGTGGCGGAATCATGATCGATGGAAAGATCTATTCGGGTCGCAATCGCACCGCCGGCGAAATTGGCCACACCGTCCTCGATCTCGACGGACCCCAAACCAAATGGGGCCCAAAGGGCACGTTCGAATCCCTCGTCGCCCGCCCGTCTCTCTTTGGTCAGATCCGAGACTCCGTCGCGGCCGGTGAGAAAACGACCATCACCGATCTTGAAAACCTTCGCAGCGGCGAACTGCGCAAAGCCATCAAGCGGGGCGACAAGTTGGTCGAACGTGTCGTCCTCGAGGCTGCCCGTTGCACGGGTATCGTCGTGGGAAACATCATCAACTTTCTGAATCCCGAAGTCATCGCCTTGGGCGGTGGCGTCATCGAGGCGTTGGGGAAGATCATGCTCCCAGTTGTCCAGGAGGTGGCCGTTGAGCATGCGCTGCCGGGCACGGCCGACGGCATTCGCATCGTCGAATCCAAATTGGGCGATCATGCCGGAATCGCGGGTGCGGCCGTCATTGCACGGAGGCTGAAGTCGTGAGTTCCGTCCGTGCCGTCATCGACATCGGCACCAATTCGACCAAGGTGTTGGTGGGACGGGTCACGGGCGACGATGTGGAGTCGCTTTACGAGGAGAGCATCCAGACGCGTTTGGGCGAAGGGCTTTACGACAACAACCGCCTGTTGCCATTGGCGATTGAGCGCACCGCACGGGTTCTTGCTGATTTTTGTGAAAAAGCGAGGGAATTGAATTCGGAGTCCATCCGCATCTTCGCCACGAGTGCCGCGCGGGATGCAGAGAATGGAGATGATCTGGCGAAGGCCGTTCGCGATGTCAGCGGGGTGGACCTGGAAATCATCGAAGGCACCCGTGAGGCGGAACTGGTTTGTCGCGGGGTAATATCGCAGGGCATACCCGACGAGAGTCTCTTCATTGTTGATGTTGGCGGCGGCAGCACGGAGTTCATTGTCGGCCATCAGGGCAGGGTGATGGCATCGGTCAGTTTGCAACTCGGGAGCGTGCGCCTGCTTTCCAATTCCCATCATCCGGATCCACCTGGAAAGGAAGGTCTGCGGGCATGCATCGACTGGGTCCGTGAGTTCTTGGAGGCGAACGCGAAACCAGTATTCGCCGACACGCTTTCAAGTCTGCCCTCGCCGTTGGATACCGTCGCTGGTGCGGGTGGCACAACCACCTTCCTCGGGCTCATCCACCTGCAACAGGATGAGTTCGATCGCCCGCGACTTGAGGCCATTCGCTTTTCCAAAGCCGAAACCGAGGCATTGACAGGGCGGCTTTGGACTCTGCCGCTGGACGAACGACAGCAACTCGTCGGACTGCCGGCGAACCGGGCGGATGTGATCCTGTTCGGGGCGGCGATCTACCTCGCGATCATGGAGTGCTTTGATTTGTCACACTTGCAGGTGAATACGCGAGGTGTGCGCTTCGGTGGCTTGCTGGCGCCATAAATCACCGGGCATGGGGAATCTCGGCGAGATCTGCCTGAGCACCCCGCGACGAAAGGGGGAATGAGGCTTGCCGACGCTGGAGGGCGCTCGCAAGATTCGCGCGCAGGTCGATGTTTTTCAGCCGCTTCAAGAAACTCGGACGGACGATCCAACACGCGCAGCGCTTTCGGCACATTGTCGGGGTGTTCCTGAAGTATGGTTTTCACGATCTGACCACGCGCATTGGCCTGCCCCGGGTTCGGCGAATTCCCTTGCTGCAGAATCGCGAGGAACAGGCGGCCATCCGCGAGATGAGCCAACCGGAGCGCCTGCGTCGTGCCTGCGAGGAATTGGGCCCCACCTTCATCAAGCTCGGGCAGTTGTTCGCTTCGCGCACGCGGATGTTGCCGAAAGAATTCACCGACGAACTGCGTAAACTGCAGGATGAGGTAGAGCCGATCACCTTCGACCAACTGCGGGTCGTGATTGAGAAGGAGTTGGGTGCGCCGGTGGATGACGTCTTTGAATCCGTCGAGAACAAGCCCTTGGGGGCCGCTTCGATTGCCCAGGTTCATCAGGCTGTCTTACGCACCGGCGAACGCGTGGTGGTGAAGGTGCAACGACCCGGCATTGCGGAGAATGCCGCGCTGGATCTGGAGATCATGCGACAGATCTCCTACATGATGGAGCGTCACCTGGAGGGGTGGGATGTGCAACGGCCGTCGGTGGTCGTGGATGAACTTTCGAAGAGCCTGGATCGCGAGCTTGATTTCTCACGTGAAGCGTCGCACCTGGAACGATTCGCGTGGCAGTTTCAGGACGAGGAATCGATCCATATTCCGAAGGTTTATTACGGCGCCTCGACCTCCCGCGTCCTGACGATGGAATACATCGACGCGATCAAGGCTTCGCGGCTGGAACAATTGGCCGAGGCCAAGCTGGATCGCAAGGAGATCGCCGTGCGCATTGCCGACCTGGTGATGAAGCAGATCTTTGAGTTCGGTTTCTTTCATGCCGATCCGCACGCGGGCAACATTCACATCCTGCCGGGCAACCAGATCTGCTTTCTTGATTTCGGGCTGATGGGTTTTCTCGACAACCGCACCCGGGAAACCTTCGTCGACCTCGTGTGGGGCATCGCACGTCGCAATGAGATCAGCGTGACGAGTGCCTTGCTCAAGCTGGCCGAATCCGATTCCGAACCTTCGCGCGAGGGTTTGGAGGCGGACGTGGCGGATTTCATGCATCAGCATTTTTACCGGCCGGTGGGGGAGATGCGCTTTGGCAAGTTGGTGAGCGAGTTGTTCGAACTGACGACCAAGAACCGGCTGCGCCTGGCGGCCGACCTCTTCATCATGTTGAAGGCCTTGAGCCTGACCGAGGAACTGGTGCGTCATCTGAATCCGGAACACAACCTGGTAGAACAGGCCGGGCCCTTCATGAAGAAGGCGCGCATGGCACGCTTGCGTCCGCAGCGTTTCGCGGGAAGCGTGTTGGAGTTTGGTCGGGATTTCGCAGAACTGGCGCGGGAATTCCCGGTCGAGATGCGCCGCATTATCTCGCAGGTGAAGACGGGGGATATGCGGCTGAACTTCCGTCACCAGGGACTGGAGCCCGCGATGAATTCGGCGGAACGGATTTCCAACCGGATTGCGTATGCGTTGGTCCTGGCATCCTTGATCATCGGCTCCGCGTTGATCGTACACGCGGGAGTCGATTTCGAGGACTACCCGGTGATCGGGCTGGTGGGATTCGTGCTGTCCGCCGTGATGGCGTTTGGGTTGTTGATCTCGATCATCCGCCACGGGCGGATGTGATCATCAACGTGGCGACATGAATGAGCCCGTGAG
>JBMYQZ010000004.1:0-25641 GCA_049601855.1 Limisphaerales bacterium
GAATCATACATGCTTGATACCACGCTTGCGGCTTCCGACGAGGAAGCGACCGCACTGGATAGAGAGAGAACGAACGGAAAAAACGGTAACGGCCAATTAAGACCTGAGAACGGCAGACATCGGACGACGCAGGTGAAGAGCTTCGTCCTCGATACCAACGTCCTGTTGCACGACCCCAAGTCCCCCTTCCATTTCGAGGACAACAACGTCCTCATCCCCATCGAGGTCATCGAGGAGATCGACCAATTCAAACGCGACAGCTCCGAACTCGGTCGTAGTGCCCGGTCCCTCAGTCGATTGCTCGACGACGCCCGTGGTCGCGGCAGTCTGAGTGACGGCGTAAAACTCGAGAATGGGGGGCATCTCAAGATCCTGATGGGTGAAGGCGCCGTTGCTGGCAGCAAGAACGTCGACAGCTTGATCCTGCGCCAAGCCATCCAGGTGAAGAACGATGATCCGGAAACCCCGGTCATCTTGGTCACCAAAGACATCAATCTGCGCATTCGCGCCGATGCTCACGGCGTTCAGGCTGAGGACTACGAGACTGATCACATCCACCTCTCGGAACTCTATTCCGGAATCTTCACCCGATACGCTTCGCCGGAGAAGATGTCCGAATTCCGTGCGGAAGAAGGCACTGCTCTCGAATCAAATCACGGACATGACCCCGGCGAATACTGCACGCTGATAAACGAGACCGATCCCAAGAACACGCATCTCGCGAAGGTCAGCGCGGATGGCCAACGCCTCGTGCCGATCCTGGATTGCCGAGACGGCATCTGGGGCATCCGGCCGCGCAATCGCGAACAACGATTTGCCCTCGACGCTCTCCTTGATGATCGCGTCCGTTTGGTGACGCTGATGGGCAAAGCCGGTACCGGCAAGACCTTGCTCGCCATGGCGGCCGGTCTGCGCCGCACGGTTGTCGATCGTGAATTCCGCCGGATCATGATCGCCCGCCCAACCATCTCCATGGGCAAGGAACTCGGTTTTCTCCCCGGATCTCTTGAGGAAAAACTGAACCCGTGGATGCAACCCATCCATGATGCGTTGGAACTTCTGGGTGACCTGAACATGGGCCAGGAAAGTCGCCGTAGCTCTGACCTGCTCCGCTCGGGAATGGTTGTTGTCGAAGCTCTCAGCTACATTCGCGGCCGCAGCATCGCGAATCAATTCGTGGTCATTGACGAAGCGCAAAACCTCACGCCGCTCGAAGTGAAGACGATCATCACCCGCGTTGGCAGTGGCACAAAGATCGTCCTTACCGGCGACCCGTTTCAGATCGACAATCCTTACGTCGATTCTTCCTCCAACGGTTTCAACTACCTGATCAGCCGTTTCCGTGATCACGCCATCGCGGCTCATGTCGAACTTGAAAAAGGCGAACGCTCAGAGCTCGCCGAACTCGCTGCCAACGTGCTTTGAATCCGATACATCCCTAGAGCGCAGTGCAATAAATGGGCGGGTCGATGACCCGCCCATTTTCTTTTTTATCCGGTTTCGCATGATCGAACGTCTCCCTGCCAGGGATTGGGAACGCTTTCGCGTTATTCGGCTGAGAGCCGTCGCTGATGTTAGGCGCCGCATCACCGAGTATCAGCTTTCGCTCGCTCGACGCTAGCTATCGGCGTTCCACACCCGAATCGCGCTTGTAATGGCCAGAACCACCGCCGTGTTGTTCTGTATTGCCTAGAAATTGATGACAGATAGAACGAACAAGAACCGCAAGCCCTGCAAGCAATCGAAGCGTCAAAAGATGGTGGCCCGCGCTCGGGCGGCACGGGTTCTGCCGGTGATTTCCCGGCACTTGAATTTTTCTTCGCCCCAAAGCGGCGAGCCACTGGCCAGGAGGTTATCCACGACGGCTGCGGTTGCCTCGGCTTGCATGGTTTTCGTCCGTCAGTAAAGGGAGCAGTCAGAAACGGCAGGGAGCGGGCCAGGTGTCCGCTCCCATTTTTTGGTTTCTGGACGTGAATATTGTTCGGGCGCGCCCGGTCTGCTAGACACCTGAAAATGCGCCGGCTCTACATCATTCTCGTTGTCTTTCTCGGAATCCCCTTGGGGTACGGATTGGACTACGACCAGGACGTTCGTCCGTTCCTGCAGGAATTCTGCATCGAGTGTCACGGCGGCAAGAAGGTGAAGGGCAAGGTGGACTTCACGAAGATGAAGACCGCCGCGGATTTGGCCGCCGCGTTCGAGACTTGGGAGACGGCGATCGAACTGTTGAAGGACGGGGAGATGCCGCCGGACGCCGCCAAGCAACCTTCCGCGGCTGACGTCGAGGTGATCTTCAAGTGGTATCAAGAACGTTTTGTGGATTCGGTGAAGGCGCATCCCGGTTATTTCAAACCCCGCCGACTATCCGCTTGGGAATATCGCCACACCCTGCATTCGCTGTTCGGTTTCGACATGGAGACGGCGGTCATCGAGGCGCAACAAACCGTCACGGAGAAATCGTTGGTGATGAAACTCCTGCCGACCGATCCACCGGGGAAGAGCGGCTTCAAGAATGACACCTCGGGCAACCCGCTCACGACGGTCATTTGGGATCAGTACTCCTACCTGGCTGAGGAGGCGATCGTCCGCTATCTGGAAAAGAATCCGGAGGTCAAACCGAAGGATGCCATCCGGCGATTTCTACCGCGAGCAGTGCGCCGCCCGTTGCCTGAGAAGGAGCTGTCAAAGGTTGTGGATCGCGTGAATTCGAATGCCGACTTGAAGACGGAACTCAAGACCGTCCTCATGTCACCCGGATTTATTTATCGTGGGATGTTGATGGAGGGAGAAAAGGACAAGGAGATCGACGTCGGCCAATTTGAGTTGGCGGAACGGTTGTCTTACTTTCTTTGGAACGACATGCCTGATGAAGAGCTGTTTCAGCTCGCGCGATCAGGGCAGTTGAGAGCACAGATCGAGAAGCAGGTTGATCGCATGTTGAAATCGCCGAAGAGCCATCGCTTCGCTGAGAATTTCTCGACCCAGTGGCTGGCATTGGACTCGATGGATCAGTTCGCCAACCGGGAAGTGACGGTGGCGGTGGCCTTGAAGTCGCAGCCGATCGAGTTCGTCAACTACCTTATTACGGAGAACCGGCCGTTGATGGAGCTGATTGATTCGAAAGTCACCTATGCCAATCCGATCCTGGCAAAGTTTTATCGGAGTGACCGCAAGCAGATCGCGGCGTATCGCAAGGCCCAGGGGATCGAAAAAGAGATCGTTCCGCACAATCGGATCACGCTCGAAAACACCAAGGGCCGCGGCGGCATCATGACCATGCCGGGAATCCTCGCCATGAACCGTGGTCCCGTGCAGCGCGGAACCTGGATCTTGGAACGTATCCTGGGTGATCATCTACCCGAACCACCGCCGGACGTCGGCCAGGTCGAACCGAATCGCAAGGGTGAGAAGCTCTCCTTTCGACAACGCTTTGAGAATCATCGCAGCAACCCAACCTGTGCGGTCTGCCACGACAAGATCGATCCGCTTGGTTTTGCACTGCAACGCTACACGAACGACGGCTCTTTCCGCGACGCCGACAACTTCGCGGAATCCAAGAAGAAGAAAAAGGGAATGGACTACGAC
Organism: Limisphaerales bacterium; assembly: GCA_049601855.1. Lineage (GTDB taxonomy): Bacteria > Verrucomicrobiota > Verrucomicrobiia > Limisphaerales > JAYPXF01. The sequence continues at coordinate 3,586 of JBMYQZ010000004.1, forward strand.
AGCGGCCAACTCGACACGAGCGGTCGATTGCCGAGCGGCGAAGCCTTCCGTGATTTCGCTGAACTCAAGCAACTACTGCTCACCAAGCAGCGCGGAGAGATCACCCGCAACATCGTCAAGCACACGCTCGCCTACGCGCTTTGTCGGAAACTGGAGATCTACGATCAACCGACCGTGGAAGCGATAACCAGGCGCCTCAATGAAAACGACGGCACGTGGCGCGACCTGATTCTCGAAGTGGTCGGAAGTTTGCCCTTCCAGAAAACCGTGATAAAAGGAACGAACTCATGAGTTGGAAGATCGATCGTCGAAGCTTTCTGCGCGGTGCGGCTGGCGCTTTGTTGCCCCTGCCGTATCTCAACGTCATGGAGGCCTCGGCCAAGACCGTGAACGACGGTCAGCCCCCGTTGCGCTTCATGACGCTGTTCAAACCGAACGGCGTCCATCCTCCCTCGTGGAATATCGAAGGCGGCAGCGAACATGATTTTCGTATGTCCCCGTTGATGAAGCCGTTTGCTCATCACAAGGAAGACATCCTGATTCTGGATCAATTGGGCGATTGGGGCTTTTCCGCGCACAAAGATTCCACGCGTCGTTTTCTTTGTGGTCACCACCACAACACCAAGTCTCCTTCGCTCGATCAGATCATTGCCGACAAGATCGGCTCTGGTACGGCACATCGCTCGCTGGAACTGACGACCGAAGGCCTGTTCCCGAATCAGATCGGTTGCAGCTACCTTTCCTACGATCAGAACGGCGACTACATGCCGCGTGAGAGTGATCCCCGACTCGTCTTCGATCGACTCTTCCGCAATCCACTGAGTCATCCGCAGAAACGCCGCGAAATGAGCAGCCTGCTCGATCGCGTCAGTGGCGATGCCAAGTCATTGCAACGCTCCGCCGGTTACGAAGACCGCCAGGTGCTCGACCAGTATCTGACCGTGGTTCGGGAGACCGAGCAGCGCATTGAACACCTGCAATCCTCCGCAACCAACAAGGTTGATTTCGGCAAGTTGAAACGCCCCGCCGAGACCTCAAATCTGGATGAGCAGGTCGACGCGATGCTGGATCTCATTGCGCTGGCGCTGTGGACCGACTCGACCCGCTGCGCGACTTACATGCTTGGTAACAGCAACAGCCGGATTGTCTTCGACTTTCTGGGTGTGAACAAACAGCACCATTACCTCTCGCACTTCTTTCGCAACTTCAGCCGCTCGAATATCGACAGCCTCCTGAAGATCAGCCTCTGGCACATGGGCAAGTTTGCTCGCCTGCTCGATCGGCTGAAATCCTACCGCGATCAACACGGCAGTCTCTTGGATCACACCGTCGTCCTCTACGGCTCCGGCATGGGGCACAGCGACAACCACACCGTCCAACGCATCCCCGTCGTGCTTGCGGGCGGCAAAGGGCATCTCAAGACCGGTCGCTACCTTCGCTACGCAAAGAACGAGGAACTGGGCCGCCTGCACATCAGCCTTGCGAAGATGTTCGGAGTACAGCTGGACTCCTTTGCGAATTCCTCCACTGCGCTTCCTGGTATTGATGGTTCGTACTTCGAGCCGCATCGCGAGCGTCCGTTCCAAAGCTTTGCCAAACGCGACGGTGGTCGTATCGAAGTTCAAGGACGTCTGCGGCTCTCCGAGGATCTCAATGAAGCCAACGTGTTTTACATCGATGTGGAGAATGGGTCTTCGGTCCGCATCGTCGTGAAGTTTCGCGACTTCCATGATTTCAACTTGGCCTACCACTGCGGCACCGCCGTGAACCTCAAGGGTGATTGCGCGGACAAGGGCGGCCAGATCGTCATCTCGAAAATCTCTGCGCTCAAATCGCTCTTCGGCAAAAAGCCTGGGGCGTCAGGAGGTTGAGCTGATGAATCGTCTGCTTGGCTTGATTGGTCTGCCATTGGTTCTCCTTGGTTGCGGTAAACCCAGCGCGCCTGAATCGCGACCAGCGCCTGTCGCCGAGCCGAGTCTGCCCGGGCGCGTCGAGGTGCTCTCTACAAACATTGCCCAACTTGGCGTGCCGACGGAGTGGATGGAGATTCCCGGAGCTGCCGGAACTTTCCATCAGGTCCAGAGGACCCGGGACAACCACTTGCTGCTCACGCCCAACGAAGGCTTCTTTCCGAAGCTCGGACTGACCGCGGCCGGCGAGGGAATCATCCCCGACCAAGGGAATCTGAATGGCGGCAAGTCTTTCGCCTACGTGACTGACTGGGATCCGGGCGACGTTGTCGAATGGAACATCTGGTTGGCGAAGCCGTCGCGCTTTCTGGCTCTGCGAATCAAGATGTCAGAAGACGTGAGTGATCATTTTGAGTTCACATTGAGCGGTGCTCAAGGTGTCGCCACGGCGGAAAACGAGATCGAAATGGAGATTTCGGAGACAGGACGCTACGTCGTCCGGGTTGCGTGCGTGAAGAAACCGGTACCGGGGCAACAATTGCGTTGGATCGAAATTGCCGGCACAGACCTGTCCGGTGCGGCTGTGCTTCGCAAGCGTTGGCGTCCCGCCGCTGCGCACACCCGCTTTTCGACATCGGCGGCGGAGGATGGAGTGCGCATGTGGATCATGGAAATGGACGCCGTGCCGGGGAATCTGGGTTTCTACGCGCCAATCACCACGCCCTTCGGCTACTACGGTCCGTCTTGGAATGCGGACGGAACCGTGAAGAGTGGCATGAATTTTTCCCTCTGGTCCTATGGGCGCGGGAAGAAGGAACCGCCGATCGGGGAGCTTTCGCATTTGCTGGCGATCGGGAATCGTGGGGCGAAGTTCAGTGGCTTCGGTCATGAGGGAACGGGAGTGAAGATTCGAGGATGGGAACCACTGCAAGGAAGACAGGGCCAGCGGCAGGCCTTCGCCTTGCGCGCCGAACCCGGAAAGAATTTCAATACCTACTACAGCTATTTTTACGCGAGCGATGAGAAGCGTTGGCGCTTGTTCGGAGTCGGTCGACAAAAGCCCAAGCGTCGTCCACTCGATCATTTGTGGGTCGGCAGTTTCGTGGAGGTGCCCGGTCCGCCGCAACGGCAGCGCACGGGATCGGGTGTTCGACGCATGCGTTATCGCGGCTGGGTGTCAAAGGATGGCAGGGATTGGCACCGGCTTACCAAGATGTCCATTGGTGACACCGACAAGGAAACCGGACTGACCTATACCGATCGTGGATTAGATGAAGACGGCTGGTTCTTCATGCAGACCGGCGGTTGGAACTATCGCAAGGCACCGGCCGAAGACATCATGCGTGGCGGCCACACCGATGTCATTCCGGCATATCTCCAGCCCGAGGCAGTAAAGCCTCTGCTGAAAGTACCTTCCGCCATCAAGGTCACGAAGGCCCGACGGACAGGTTCGTCGATCGCGTTGGAATACGACGTCCGAGGTCTCGGCAACAACCCGAAGCTGCGGGTGTTCTACGGAAATACCGAGGGACTCACGCTGGCCGAGAAATGGAAACAGCAGCGGGATCTTTCTGCGCCCGTCGAAGGTAGCAATCAAGCCGAGGTCATCGTCGGCACAAGTCGTCCCACCCATCTCCGCCTCTTGCTGCAAAATGATCACGGTCAATTCTGGAGCTTTGAAACGACCGTCATTCGATGAACCAACGCGCAATCCATCCATGACACGAGCAATCCGATTCCTGTTCAGCCTGCTGATCCTGCAACTCACTCTTCCGATCGGCCATTCCGCAGACTGGCCCATGCTGCGCGGAGATGCGGCGCGAGGTGGTTACACCGCCGAGTCGATTCCGAATCAGCTGTCAGAGCGTTGGCGATTCAAGCTGCCGCACCAGCCGCGCCCCTCATGGCCGACGGCCGAGCGATTGAAATTCGATCTGGTTTACCAACCGATCATCATGGGCGATCTGGTGATCTTTGGGAGTTCTTCAGATGACCAGGTCTATGCCTTGGATGCGAAAACCGGTCAGGTGAGGTGGAGCTTTTTCACCGGTGCGCCGATCCGCTTTGCGCCCGCTGGTTGGCAGGATCGCATCTTTGTTGCCAGTGATGATGGTTGTCTTTACGCGCTCGCCCTGGCGGACGGGAAGCTGCTCTGGAAACATCGTGGTGGTCCCGACGGCGAATTGGTGATCGGCAATGAACGCATGACCTCCAAGTGGCCGGCTCGTGGTGGTCCGGTCGTGTTTGGGGATGTCGTTTATTACGCCGCCGGTGTCTGGCCCAGCGACGGTGTCTTTCTCCACGCGATCGATGCGGCCACCGGCAAGCTGGTGTGGTCGAACAACGAGACCGGGCAGATGATGATGGGCCAACCCCACGGCGGCGCTGAAGCCTACAGTGGTGTTTCTGCCCAGGGCGCATTGGTCGCCACCACCAACCGCATCTTCATGCCGACCGGACGGGCGGTCCCTGCTGCCTACGATCGGGCGACCGGCAAGTTCCTCTACTACCATCTGCAAAAGAACAACCAGCGCGGTGGTGCCATGGCGATGGCGGTGGATGAGTTCATGTTCAACGACGGGGCGATGTTCCACGCGGAGAAAGGTGATCTTCAGTTCGAGCTCGGGCAGGGCGCCGCCGTCTCAGTGCCCCGCGGTTTGGTCCGGGCGGAAGGACGCTCCCTGACCGCTTACAAGTGGAAGACGGTTTACCAGCGGAGCAAAGCGGGGAAGTTTCTCGAACTCCGCCGATTGTTTAGCTCTCGGCTGACTTCTATGAAGAGTGAAGTTCTGGACTTTATCGTGGCCGGCCGGGATGCCATTTGTGGTGAAGACGGCCGCGTGAGCGCCATCGATTATGCGGGTCAACGGACCGTCTGGTGGTCTGCCCCGGTTCAAGGCAAAGCCCTCGGGTTGGCCGCGGCCCACGGTCGTCTCGTTGTCAGCACGGACGAAGGTTACATCTACTGCTTCGATGGCGAACCGGGCGCGGCCAAAGATGCCACCCCAAGACTCCTTCAGGCCAAATCGGATCCGAGCTCCAAATACGCGAAAGCAGCGGCAGAGATCATCCGTAGTACGGGCGTCACTGAAGGTTTCTGTCTAGATCTTGGAGCCGGCAACGGTGAACTCGCCATCGAGCTTGCCAGACAATCCAAGCTGCATATCTACGCCATCGAACCGGATGCGGCAAAGGTCGACGCTGCTCGCAAGCGCCTGGCCGCTGCCGGTCTCTACGGAGATCGGGTTACCGTTCATCAATCCGCACTCAACCGCGTTTCCTATCCCGACTATTTCGCGAACCTGGTCGTTTCATCTCGCAGTCTCGAAACCGACCTCAGTGCCGGCGCCTTGGATGAGGTGAAGCGCATGCAACGTCCCTATGGAGGCAAGACCTGTCTTGGTCGCATCGGTGCGATGAAGGTCACAACCCGTGGCGAACTTGCTGGTGCCGGCAGTTGGACACATCAGAATTCCAATCCGGCCAACACGCTGTGTTCCGACGACGCCATCGTGAAGGGCACGCTCTCGATGTTCTGGTTTCGCGACGTGGAATTCGAAATCCCCAACCGCCACGGCCAAGGCCCCGCGCCGCTGTTTCACAAGGGGCACATGGTGGTCGGCGGCGTGCACGGCATCGCCTGTCTGGATGCCTACAACGGTCGGCTTCGCTGGACCTACGACATTCCCAATTTTCTCAGCGACTACGACGGTATTCACCACGACGTCGGTGTCGGTGATACCGGCGGCCCGTTCTGTCTCGGGGAAGAAGCGGTGTTCGTCCGCACCGGCGATCGCTGCCTGCGCATCGGCTACCGGGATGGCCGGCTGCTGAACGAGTTCAAGACTCCCACAATGCCCTCGGAGAAGAATCGCGACTGGGGATTTCTCGCTCACCAAGACGGTGTCGTTTTCGGGTCCACCGCCGATGCGGAACATAGTGTCAGCCCCCGCTACAAACTCACCAAACTCCGCACCGAGTCCACCCGCCTCTTCGCCATCGAGACCAAGACCGGCAAGCTGCTTTGGAAATACGACGCCAAACATTCCCTCCGCCACAACGCCATTGCCATCGCCGACCACCGCGTCTATCTGATTGACCGCCCCCTGGTGATGCAGGACCGGATCACGGACCCGAAACGCAATGGACGCCATCAACCGAAACTGAAGGCAGATCAGGTCCCCACCGGCACGCTCCTGGCCTTGAACGCTGAAACGGGTCGCGAGATCTGGCGCAACGAGGACAACATCATCGGTACGCAGTTGGCGACCAGTGAGAAACACTCCGTCCTCTTGATGAATTTCTCCGCCGTGCGCCATCGTTTCTTCAAGCTGCCCAGCGAAGTCGGAGACAGCCTCGCCGCCTTTGATGCCAAGACCGGTAAACGCCTCTGGGAGAAGGAAGCCAAGTACCAGACCCGTCCGGTCATCAATGACGAGATCATCTACGCCCAAGGCGGTGCCTGGAATCTGAAGACCGGCGAACCGGAGCCCTTTGATTTCAAACGTTCCTACGGCTGCGGCCAGATCGCTTCCGGCAAACACATGATGCTCTATCGTTCTGCCACGCTCGGCTATATGGATCTCACCCGCGGCAGTGGCACGGAAAACTACGGTGGCATTCGCCCCAGTTGCTGGATCAACGCGATTCCCGTCGGTGGCCTCGTTCTGATTCCCGACGGCTCCTCCAAGTGTCGCTGCAGTTACCAGATGCAGGCTTGGTTTGCGCTGCAGGAAAAGAAGTAGAATCGAATAGCGGACGAGCCTGCGAGTCCGGTTAACGAACTTCGATATCCACCTCAATATCCTGCGCCAAGAACTGGCATACGCCTGTATCCGAGTAGCGCAGATAAAAGTAGGATGTGAACTTTGCCCGTTGTTTGCCCTTCGCGTTGCGGGGAATGCTCAATTCGAATTCGGCAATTCGCGTCTCGGTACTTTCCGCCTTCGGCGACATCGGCGTCTGGTAGTGCTTCCGGTTGATCTTCCATCCCTCAGGTAAATCGGAGGGGAACGCAATCAACGGTTCGGCTTCGTTGTTCCACTTGCCGATGGCTGCCTTCGGTTTCATGACCAGGTGCACGCGCACACTGCTGCCCGGCTTGGCAACGGGGGGCACCATGACCGTTTCGACCTGAATCGCGCCGCGGGCTTCGCGATCGAGCTTGCCAGTGGGATCCGGATGTTTCACTTCCACCGCGTTCTCCTGGGTGAAGCGACGAATCGGGCGGGCGATCTCCGATCCACGAGGCTCCACGATCAAGCGCGCGGGTGTCTCGCCCCGAGCGCGGATGTCTTTGCGCGCCTGCGGTACCCAATCGTAAAAAGGATAGGGCTTGGTCAAGCGCGGGCCGAATTGTTGGATGCGGCGCCGCCAGATGTATTGGTTGGGATTGCGATCCAACGCACCCTGCCAATGGCTGATTGCCTGCGTGAAATCGTTCGGCTTTGCGGTAGCGGAGTCAAATCGGGCGCGGTGAATGGCTCCCAGTCGGAAAAAGAGTTCTGCCCGTTCTGCGGTTTGATAACCGGCAATGATCGGCGTCAATTCGGCCGGCGTGCGCGCGCGCAGGAATCGTCGATCGGAATCGGTGATCCAACCGGCTTCGATGGGATTGGCCTTGGCGTCATTCTGGTAATCGGTTTTCAGGAACGCCTCCAAGTCCCGCGGCTTGGCGCGGGTCTTGCGAACGATGCCATGTTCATCAACCAACAGCGTGATGGGGACCGCGGTGACGCCGAGCAGATTCAATGAATCCGTCAGGAGCGGCCAGTCCATTTGCTTCCATTGCATGAACAACTTCGCCCGTTGCGGATGCTGTTCCTGAATGATGCCGATGACGCCGACTTTGCCAGCCTCGACGAACGCCTTGCTTTGTTCGTGCCACACGGGCACGTGTTTGCGGCAGCCCGCTCACCAGGACGCGAAGAGGTGGATGATATGTTTCTTCCCGTGCGTCGTGCTGGTGGAAACCAATTTCGCGTCCGACACGCGCGGCAGTTCAAGAATCGGAAAGCGTTCGCCCGTTCGGATCACCGGCCTGGACGGCGCGGCGGAAGCGATGGTGGCAAGGGCGAGGACGGCAGTGAAGAGAACACGTTTCATGGCTGCCTCGACTCTGCCTGCGAACCTTCACTTGTCAAACTCCGGCAAGCGGTCAAATTCACTCCCGAGTTCTGAATGGAAGAAAACGATCCCATAGTTGCCCGTCCGCGTCGCCGAAACACCTTTCCGTACCAGGCGGCGAAGATCGGTACGACCATTCCGCCGATCGCGTTGTTGGCGAGTGTGGTCATGCGCACGGTGTCCAAGAAGATCGATTGGATGGAGGTGTTGGACACGGGCATTTATCCGCTCGGCTTTGTCGAGACGGCGGCCTGCGCAATGGGCGTGTTGTTTGCCCTGATCGCTCTTTGCGCGATTCCCGCACAGGGAACGAAAGGTCTCTTGTTTCCGGGTGTCGGTGGCTTGGTGATGTCCGCGGGCCTGCTCGCCTTGGCCGTGTTGCAGTTGAAACAAAAGGAGCTTCACGAGCGCCAGACCATGGCGATTGAGGCGGCGCAGGATGAACTGCAGCATGCGATGCTCGATCGCTACATTCAGAAGCGGGATTATGCGCTCTCGTTGGGTGATATCGCCGGGTTGGTGGACCAGGTGGACAACGTGGATGTCTCCACGACGCAGCGGACGATCCTGTTGCAGGTGTCGGCCGACCTGCGTCAGCAGACAGCCGAATGGTCCGACCGTTTTGAAAAACAGGTGCGGGCGTTTTCTGATGCCAATCTGCTCGACATTGCTTCCATCGATACGAAGGCGGAGGTGGCCGAACGAAAACAGCAGGCCCAAGGTTTTCTCAACGCGACGATCGAATTCCGTGATTACATCGCGGAGCTCGATTCTGCCATGCAAACGATGCTGGCGGGGACGAGTTTGGATGACGAGACGCAGATCAGGTTCCGTACGACGTTTCTCGCCAACTCCAAGGCCGAACGAGAGATCGTGATGCAAATCCGGGAACAGGATGTGCGGGTGGCGACCGCCGCCCGGGATCTCTTGGATTTGCTCGAGACCACCTGGGGCAAATGGATTCATGATCCGGACGACAAGATCACCGAGTTCGACACCAAGGAATTGGCTGAGCAGTTCCACAAGCTGACCAAGGACCTCAAGAACGCGTCCACCGAGTCATTGCATCTCCAGGAGCACTTGTTCAGTCCGAAGCGCTGACTTGACGCTGCGGCTTCGAAGCGGGGTAATCGCGTTCCCATGATCCGATTGTTTTTATTGGCCGCGGTCTGTCTTGCTTCCGTGGCGAGGGCAGCGTCATTCGGTCCGTATGAGGCGAAAACCGTGTTGTTCCTCGGCGATTCGATTACGCACGCCGGGCACTATATCAGTTTCGTTGAGGCGCGATTGCGCGAGGAGAATGGGAACCAGGTTGCGGAAATGATCAATCTCGGTTTGCCGAGTGAAACCTGCTCGGGGCTTTCGGAGCCGGATCATCCCTTTCCCCGACCGACGGTGCATGAGCGTTTGGATCGGGCATTGGCGACGATCAAGCCCGATCTCGTGTTCGCGTGTTACGGAATGAATGACGGGATCTACCATCCGTTCAGTGACGAGAGGTTTGCTGCCTATCAGCAGGGGATCGACAAGCTTATTACCAAGGTGAAGGCCACCGGGGCGAAGTTGGTGCTCATCACTCCGCCGCCGTTCGATCCCTTGCCGTTGAAGAAGAAAGGGAAACTGCTTCCCGCTGGTCGGGAGAAATACGCCTGGTTTGAGATCTATGAAGACTACGACAAGGTGCTCGATCGCTACTCCAAGTGGTTGGCCACGCAGGCGGACAAGGTTGACGGCTTCATCGACGTGCGGACACCCATCCTTCACCAAACCGATTCGATTCGCCGCAAGCGTAGGGACTTTACGATGTCCAACGATGGTGTGCACATCGACAAGCAAGGGCATGAGATCTTCGCGAACGCTGTGCTCAAATATCTCGAGTTGCCTGGGACCGAGGGCATTGATGACGAAGTGCTCAGATTGGTCGAGGCACGACACAAGGCTTCACATCTGGCCTGGCTTACCCACGTTGGTCACAAGCGTCCGGGGCCGAATTCGAAGAAGCCTTTCGAAGAGTCGAAAACTGAGATCGCGGCCATCGAGAAGAAGATTGCCGCGCGATTCTCGGACCATCCTCGTCGACAGGCTCAGAACAGACCCAACATCATCATCATCCTCTGCGATGACATGGGTTACTCGGATCTGGGTTGTTACGGCTCCGAGATTGAGACGCCGAATATCGATTCACTTGCGAAAGGTGGCGTTCGTTTCACACAATTTCACAACACGTCCAAATGCTGGACCACGCGGGCGTCCTTGCTGACGGGCAAATACTGGCAGCGGATCGCGCCGCAGAAATTCATCGCGAAGGAATGCCCGACCTTGCCTGAGATCCTGAGGGTAAATGGCTACCGGACGTACATGTCGGGTAAATGGCATCTGGCGCCTGCTCTCTACAATGAACCGGAGCACACGCCGGCGGCGCGGGGCTTCGAGAAGTTTTACGGGATCTTGCGTGGGGCGACATCGTTCTTCGATCCGGACTCACTGACGCGCGGGTTCAAACCAGTCGAGGCACCGCGCGATGGGACGTATTACTTCACCGACGCGATCAATGATGATGCAGCGAAAAACATTCGTGACCACGCCAAGCAGCCTGGGAACAAGCCCTTCTTCATGTATCTCGCGCACACCGCGCCGCATTGGCCGATGCACGCCTTGCCGAAGGATATTGAGAAGTACCGCGGGAAGTATGACATGGGCTGGCAGGAGCTTCGTCGTCGAAGATTTGCCCGGATGAAGAAACTGGGGCTGATTCCGGCGAATGCCAAGTTGAGTCCGGCCAACAACAAGGCGAAGGATTGGGACAAGGTTGATCGCGATTGGGAGAAACATCGGATGGTGGTTTATGCGGCGATGATTGATCGGATGGACCAAGGGATTGGTCGCGTCATCAAGTCGCTCAAGGACACGGATCAGTTTGACAACACGTTGATCATGTTTCTCTCCGATAATGGGGCCAGTCCTGAAAACATTGGGATCAAGAACGGGATCAATTGCCTGGGTGGCAAGGCCGAGACGCGTGAAGGCGAGAAGATTCAGGTGGGATACGGTCCGGGCGTCTATCCGGGGCCGGAGAAGACGTTCCAGGGATACGGACCGTCGTGGGCCAACGCTTCCTGCACTCCGTTCGTGCTATGGAAAGCGACCAGTCATGAAGGCGGCGTGGCGACACCTTTCATCGCGCATTGGCCGAAAGCGATTCGCAAGCGAGGATCGATCAATGCCACGGAGTTCGCCCACCTGATTGATCTGGTGCCGACCTGTCTGGATGTTGCCGGCGTGACCTATCCGAAAGACGTTTCCGCCCCGGATGGTGTCAGTATCCGCGATACCCTGACGCTGGGTAGGCCGCTCGCGCCCCGGACCGTGTTCAACGAGTTCGGGAACAGGGGCTTCATGCGGGAGGGCGATTGGAAATTGGTGAGCACGAAGGTGAATGCCGAGAACTGGGAGCTTTATAATCTCCGCAACGATCCCACCGAATTGGAGAACCTTGCAATGAACGAACCACAACGCCTCGCCCGAATGAAACAGGCCTACGCCGACTGGTATGCGGGCACGGGCATGAAAAGGAACAAGAAGAAGAAATGAAGACGATATTATCAGCACTCTTACTGGCCGGCCTGTCGGTTCACGCCGGCGTTTCAATTGAGCGATTCGGAAACATGCCTGACGGCAGACCGGTGAAGATCTTCACTTTGAAGAACGACAACGGGATGGTTGCGAAGATCGCGGAATATGGCGCGACCTTGACCGAACTTCACGTGCCGGATGCGAAGGGCAAGACGGCGAATGTCACGCTCGGCTTCGACAACCTGAAGCAATACCTCGGACGTCATCCGGCTTTCGGCGCTACGATTGGGCGATTCGCCAATCGCATCGCATCCGGCAAGTTCCCCTTGGATGGCAAGATCGTGGAGGTCACGCGTAACGCCGGAGCGAACCACATCCATGGCGGACGCAAGGGATGTGGCAAGGTCATCTGGAACGGTGCTGCGACGAAGCGGGCCCCGGGCGTCAGTTTCGTGGTGCTTGACTACGTGGCCAAGGACGGTGAGGAAGGTTTTCCTGGTGAGTTGAAAGTGCGGGTTGAGTTCATCCTGAATAATGCCAACGAGCTGGTGATCGCGTATTCCGCGACAACATCGAAGACGACGGTTGTGAACCTGACCAATCACGGTTACTTCAACCTCGCCGGTTCCGGAGACATCCTGGATCACGAGTTGCAGATGTTCGCATCGAAGTATGTTGTGCCGGGGAAAGGTCTCATTCCAACGGGGGAGATCTCGAACGTTGCTGGTATGGGATTGGATTTCCGTAAACCCATGCCGATCGGGAAACGGATTACGGAGTATTACGACGCCACCGGGGGTTACGATCACTGTTACGTGGTAGATGGTCGGATCGGTGCCGTGCGGCCAGCCGCCAGGATTCGTGATCCGAAATCCGGGCGGGTGATGGAAGTGCTGACCAGCGAACTGGGGGCGCAGTTGTACACCTTGAACGGTGCGAGGACGGATCTGACGGGTGTGGGTGGCGTGCGTTATCGGCGACATGCTGGTTTCGCATTGGAAACACAGCACTATCCGGATTCTCCGAATCATCCGGGCTTCCCGAGCACCACGCTGCGACCGGGAGAGGAATTTGAGTCGATGACGGTGCTGAGGTTCTCGAACGGACGGTGAACTCGTCCTGCTGGCTTCCAGCCTGCCGGACGATCCGCGGACTACATCACGGTCAAGGTCCCCAATTCCAACCAGCCGTCGGACTTCTGTTCCTCGTTGGCGAAGCGGAACTGCTTTCCACCTTCCATCGGATTCACCACTCGCATTCTTACCGCGTGTTCCCCGGCGGGAATTTGGAGTTTGATGGAGGGACGCCATAAAGCCGGATTGCCCGGCAGGACTTTGCTGAGGCGAATGTCAGTCTTGGCGATCTCGCCGTTGATCTCCAGTTGCACTTCCCAATCGTAGTAGAACGGAGCGACGCCGCGGTTCTCGACCTGGAGGATGATTTCAATGGGATCGCCGCTGCGAATCTCGGGAATCGTGACCTCGGCGATGTGGATTTCATAACCCAAGGAATGAGCTGCTTCGAGGGCGCGTTGGCGGTCTTCGTCGGGCAGGGGGGTGCTGAAGATGCGATGGGTGGTGAGGAAGGAAGCGTGGGTCAGGCGGACGCACTCGGTGAAGTCTTCGGCCTTCGGTTCGGCCGGGATGGGGCGCATCCAGATATTGGTCTGCAGCTCGGGGCGTAGTTCGCCACCGATGGGTTGGGTATGCCAGGAATTGGTGAGGCCGGCGCTGCGCAGGAGCGAAACGAAATGCCATTCGACGGTTGGCAAGGTGCTGAAAGCGAAGGAGTCGTCGTGGTAGCCGATGGGCAAATTGGGAGAGTCGGCGGCGGGTCGGCGGACCATGAGTTTGGTCTTCTTGAATGCCCGGTTGTAGGCCTTGAGAATACGGTTCTCGACGTCTTCGTCCGGGAACCAATCCTCGTGCGGAAAGGTGTGCCATTCGCCCCAGAAGCCAAGCAGACCGATGGTGATGAAACCGATGCGAGGATCGCCGTCGTATTTCTTTCCGAAAGCGGCGATGAAGGATTCGAGAGCGGTGATGAGTTTTTCGTCACTGTAATCGGGAGACTGGCCGCCTTCGTGGTCCGTGTAGCCCGTCATCTTCAATCCGCCGTCGATCAGGAATTGCGGGACGCCGCTGGGCTGACCGGGATAGTCGATGTGGACACGGAGGACGGTCTGATGCCCACGCCCGGCGATCTCCTCAAGTGCGGGTTCGAAGGCCTGATTGAAGGTGAACGAATCCGGACCATCCATCAGTTCGCGCAGCGGAAAGTGCGCCCACTCCATGCTATGTGGGAACGTGTCACCAAAGTCTCCGCTGAAGGGAAAGAATCCCTTCAATGGATTGTCCGGCGGAGCTTGCTGATACTGGAGTTTCACGGGCGTATGATCTTTCGGAGGTTTGACGAAGCAGCCGACGAGAATCGCGCCCACAACGAAGGCGATAAGCCACGTGTTCTTCATTTAGCTCTGGGATGGAAAGAATTTGTTCAGCGTCTCGTCATCCAACGGTTTGGTGACCAGAGAGACGACGACCAAGGCGACCGTGGACGCGATGCATATCGAGGCGACCGGCATCATGTCCAGGAACAGGTATCCCCGATTCGCGCCGTAATCGGATTGAGCGAACAGGTAGAGCCATGACGCGGCCGCGGCGAAGATGGAAGCGTAGGCACCAGCCTTGGTGGTGCCGCGCCAATAGAGGGCGCCGATCACGAGCGGCACGAGGGCGGAGAAGCCGGAGAAACACCATACGCCGAGCGTGAAGATGCCCCGACTGTTCTTCAGGTAGACGGCAATGAGGTAGCTCACCAGCACGACGATGATCACGAAGATGCGACTGATCATGACCTTCTTCGCTTCGCTGATTTCCTTGTCGCCCTGGTAGTGGAGGTAGATGTCGTTGGTGAAGATGCTGCCGAGGCAGAGGAACTGGGAGTCCAGGCTGGACATGATCGCGGCCATGATTCCTGCCATGAGGAAGCCGCCGAGAACGGGGGTGGTCATTTTGTTCACCATGGTCACGAGTACCGAGTTTGGTGACGCGGCTCGCCGTTGAATACGGCCGAGGTCGCCCAGACGCCCATGAGGACGCAGGGTACCCAGACGAGCATGATCAGCAAGGGATGCGCGATGACCGGGAGCTTGAACGAATTGGCGCTCTTTGCGGTGAGCCAGTGTTGGAAGATATGGGGGAACATGCCGACGCTGAGCGGCACGAGCATGTAGCTGAGAAATACGAGTTGAGGCGTTCCTTTTCGCGTGAGCAGATCCGGATTCTTGTCCACGACGGCCTGGGTGGCGGCTTGCATGCCACCCAGTTTTGAGCTGATCACGGCGAAGGTGACGATTCCGAGAATGATGAAAACGAGTGTCTGAAAACAATTTGCCCAAGTCGTTCCCCGGGCGCCGCCGAAGAAGATGTAAATCAAGACAACGACGCAGATGATGCCGGCGCCGAGTTCGTAGGAGATCTTTTGATCCGAGGCGCTGTTGAAGGTGTTCCCGGCGCCGATGATACCGACCAGGAGGTAGGGGATCACGAGGCCGACGAGGCAGGGGAAAAGCAGCAGGCCAATCTTGTCCGAGTTGAAGCGATCACGGAAAAACTGGATCTGCGTCATGTAGCCGTGCTTGGAGCCGAACGACCAAAGCTTCACGCCGATGACGAAGAAGCAAAGCGCGTGCACGATGCCGGAGGACGATGCGAGTTTGCCGTAGGTCCCGATGCCCGTCTTGAAGGCGTAGCCGGTCGAACCCAGCAACGCGAAGGAAGTCATCGTGGTGCCAAAGAGGGACATCAGAAGCAGGAACGAACCGATGCCGCGCGAGGCGACGAAGTAATCCGCCGTGGTTCCCTTGAATGCCTTTTTGCTCCAAAGGCCGAGCCCAAGGAGCAGGCCGAGATAGCAGAAGATGATGATCGTGGTGGTCATCGATCTCCCTCCGGCGTGGATTCGTTGGGTACCGGGAAACAGAACTTGGTGGCCAGAAACCAAACGATCGAGGCGGCGATGGAAATGCCGACATGATAGGCGAGACCGATCGGCATGAAGCCGAAGACCAGCGGTTCATAGGTTTCCCAGAACCAGAAGTCCTGGTGCAGGATGACCAGGAGAATCACGGCCAGCCAGATGATGTTGCGTGGCCCTTTGGATTGTTCGTTGCTCATAGGAGATGAATGCGCGCTACTTTGTGCGATGCCCTTGCAAGATCAAGTCGGTTTCCACGCCGCGCATCGTTTTCATCGATGACTCGATAATCTGATTCGATTTATCGGCCTTGACCGACTGGCGTAGTTTGGCCCATGTCGATGGGTGCATGTCATGTCATCTCGGATCTGCATTTGTTCTCCCGCCGGTCCCTGGCGACCAACCGGCGGGAGGAACTTGAGCAGGTGGTTCGTGAATCCCGCAGCCTCGTTTTGGCGGGCGATATCGTGGATTTCAAGTGGAGCGAAATCGGAGATGAGGAACGAACGGCGGAAGCGGCGACGGAGTGGATCGAGGAGTTGATGCGGATCAATCCACGCTGTGAACTTCATTACGTGCTCGGGAATCACGACGATCACCCGGCCTTGATCGCGAAGTTGACGGCGTTGGCCGAGTGTCATGAGCGCTTCAATTGGGATCGATTTCACGTGCGCCTTGGGAATGCGGTGTTCCTTCAAGGTGATGCGGCACAGGCGCGGATGTCGCCGGAGCGTTTGGGTGCATTCCGGGAGAAGTTTGCCGGACACAAACGACGGGGCAGGGCGTTGAGCCGATTGTATGACCTGGCAGTGGCGGCCCGGATTCACGTGGTGAGTGCCATCGCGGTCTATCCGCAGCATCGGGTTCTGCGACGACTCTATCGTTACCTGGATCAGATTGAGGCCGGACCAGTTCACGGTGTTCGCAATGTCTATTTCGGGCACACGCACCGGGCGATCAACGATGTGGAATACGGCGGCTTGCGGTTTCACAACTGCGGGGCGCCGATAGCGGGCCTGAAGTTCAAGATCTTGAAGGCGGAGTTGGAATGAAGAGCGAGGTTCATGGTGCGCCGGTGGGGGATTGTTACTCCGCGGGCGAACGTGGATGGATGGTCCGCGGACAGGAATTGCGAGCCGTCGCTTTGGGGCAGCTGCTGCGAATCCTTTCGGCCTGCAAGGTGACGCCGGATCACCTGACGTCTATTTCGCTGCTCTTCGGTCTGGCGTTTTGTCCGTTGTTCTTTGCGTCCGTTCCGTTGGCCTTGGCGGCGTTGATCTTGCACGTGTTGGTGGATGGACTGGATGGACCGTTGGCGCGGCATCTGGGCGTGGCATCCCGACGGGGTTCATTCACGGACACGATGGCGGATCAGATCGTGGTGACGGCGACGACGATCACCTTGATGAAGGCTGGGTTGACGGGGACTGCGGCGGGAGGGATCTACATCTTTGTTTATGGAATCGTGGTGGCTTTTGCGATGATCCGAAACGCGATGGCGATTCCGTATTCGTGGCTGCTGCGACCGCGATTCTTTGTCTACGGCTGGATGCCGATCGAGTTTTGGATGTGGTCGGGGACGATTGAGTACGTGCTGTGGGCGGCGTCAGCGGTGCTTGGTTGGAAGATGCTGACCGGCTTTTATTACATCCGGCAGAAACTCTGATCCGATCACGTTCGGTTTGAACGTGCTGGGACAGGGTTGTGGCGAGAATTGAGGAAGAGTCCTTCGATCAATTTCGTCAATTGACATAGACGAAATCGTTCAGATTGAAGAGCGCCCGGTAGAATTCCTTGAGCGGCGCCTGCGCCAGAAACTCTTCGGCAAGAAGCGCTTCCCGGGGGCGAGGAGCACGATTGAGAATGATCGGGTAGATTTCGCGAACCTGACCGGCAAGGTCGCGGTGGTCGCATTCGATCCGGTCCGAGACACGCTGCGCCGCTTGGACAACAGCGCTGTCGTTCAGGAGCGTGAGCGATTGCGGAGCGGTAATGCTTTGCTCGCGGGTGGCACAACTAAGGTTGCTGTCGGGGGCATCGAAGACCTCGAGGAAGGGGTAACGCAGGTTGCGTCGGGCGAAGATGTAGATGCTTCGCCGCTGGTGATCTCCCGAGAACTTGTTGGCCGTCCAACCACGGGAACCTTCGAACAGCTCCTTCGGTAAGGGCGGAAAGACACTCCTGCCGCCCATGCGAAAATTGAGGTTGTCGGCGATGGCAATGAGCGTGTCGCGGATGACTTCGCCTTCCAGACGCTTGGGCTTCCAGCGGGAGTAGAGTTCGTTTCGAGGATCGGACTCGACGACATTCTTCGAGGTTTCGGCGGATTGTTGATAGGTAGCAGAGCCGATGATCAGGCGGTGCATGTCCTTGATGCTCCAATTGCGACGCATGAATTCGGAGGCGAGCCAGTCGAGGAGTTTCGGATGGGTCGGGGGCATGCCGCGCTTGCCGAAGTCGCTGGGAGTGCTGACGAGGCCGCGGCCGAAGTGGTGCTGCCAAATGCGGTTGGCCATCACGCGCGCGGTGAGGGGATTGGACTGGTCGGTGAGCCATTCCGCCAATTCGCGACGGCTTGTGCGAGGTTGCTCGGTCGGGCGGACGACGATGGGGATATGCGGCGCAAGTTCTTCGCGGGGTTGTTTGTAGTCGCCGCGGTGGAGGAGGTGGGTCGGCTTCCAATTCCCGCTCGGGTAGGAAATGGTCAAGGCCTTGGGGAGTTCTGGTTTGCGGACTCGGCGGAACGCCGGCAGGAGCGCGTCGCGTTGCTTCTTTTCGGCGGAGTGGAGATTGCGGGTGAGGTCGCGCTCGGAAATTGTCTTGGCCTTGGCGAAGCGGGAGGAGCGTTGGCGCAGATTGGCGCGGAGTTGCTTGTCCAGGTTGCGCAGGGCGACGACAGCTGGATTGCGATTGTAGCTATCCAGCGCGCGATCGTAGGCCTTCTTTTCCGCTGGCGTATGGACGGGCAGGGTGCGATTGAAGTTCACCGGAGTGAAGAAGGCCTGGAGACTGTAGTAGTCGCGTTGCTTGAGTGGTTCGAAGGGATGGTCGTGGCACTTGGCGCAGCCGATCGTGAGACCGAGAAAGGTCAGCGCCGCGGTGTCGGTCATGTCGTTCAGCGTCAGCAGCCGGCGTTGAACCTGGTCGGAGGAATCGACCATGTCCGGCCCGAGCAGATTGAATCCGGTCGCGATCAATGCCGCGGGCACTGAAGGATAAAGTTCGTCGCCGGCGATCTGTTCGCGGATGAAGCGATCGTAGGGTTTACCATCGTTGAAGGATTGGATCACGTAATCGCGATAGCGCCAGGCATGGGGGCGCACAGCGTCGTGTTCAAAGCCATCAGTCTCGGCATATCGTGCCACGTCCAACCAATGGCGTCCCCAGCGTTCGCCGTAATGTGGTGAGGCGAGAAGCTGATCGAGCAGTGCATCGATGACGATGGGTCGTGGTTCGGAGTCAAAGCGGTCGCGCCAATGTTTCTGTTCGTCCGGAGTCGGTGGCAGCCCAATCAGGTCGAGGTAGACGCGGCGCAACAAGATGTCCGCGGCAGCGGGCTTCGCCGGCTGAAGTTCGGCCAATCGTAAGCGCTGAAAAACGAAGGCATCGATCGGGTTGTTCACCCAATCCGAACGGATCGAGAGTGTCGATCGAGCGACCAGTTGAAATGACCAGTGCTTCCTGCCCTCCTCAATGCTCGGCGAATCAATGGCATACGTCGCGCCAATGATCAACGTTCCCAAGAGAACGCCGACCGTGCGCGCGACATGATACTGAGCACTGGTCACTGATCACCGATTGCTGGTTTACTTTCCCTTGCGCGCTTTTGCGATTGTTTCCTCGATGCTTACCCAAGCGCCGCCGCGTTTCTTGCTTTCGTCCGCGGCTTCCATGAAGGCGAAGATCTCGATTGTTTCCTCGGCGGCAACGGGAGGATTGCCGGAATGGAAGAATTTCATGACATCAACGATCAGCGGGGCGTAACCGTCATACTTGCCCGCCGATTCGTCAGTGCCTTTGTCCCCGTGAGCGATGCCGCCGTAGCCCTTGCGCTCGCGGAACACCCCAAAGCGGTTGCCTTCCCAAAAGCCGGTCACCACGATCTTGCCGTCTTCGGAGGTGATGCGCTTCACCCGTTGGCAACCGGTGCCCATGACCGTGAAAAGGGATTCGCAGCCGTGGACGCCGTACCAGAAGAGGTCGGGGTGAAATTCATTGATGGAAGCCGGGCTGCCGGTCTCGGCGTAATGCACGCGGCCGATGGAGCCATTGCGAATGGCCTGTGAAGCCTTTCCGTAACGGAGCGACGAAGAACTGAAAACCGGCACCTTGTGTTTCTTGGCGAGGTCGAAGATTCGGATGACGTCACGAAGTGACCCGGCCATCGGTTTGTCGATAAAGAGCGGCTTGCCGGCGAGGATCACCGGGACGGCCTGCTTGTAATGCGGGCGGCCATCGACGCTCTCAAGGAGGACGGCGTCAACGTTTTTGCACATGTCCTTGATCGAGTCGTAGAGTTTGACCCCGTAGTCTTTCTGCAAGGTGGCGGTAAATTTGTCGATCCGGCCGTAGCTGGACTCAATGTCTTTGCTGCCGCCCTTGAACGCGGCGACCACCTTGCCACCGAGTTCGCTGTCAGGCTTGTTGATCAGCTTGGTGAAAGCGACGACGTGCGAGGTGTCGAGCCCGATCATGCCGAGACGGAGTTCGGCGGCGGATAGGTTGGTGGCGAAGACGAACGCAAGTATGAGCGTGGAGATGGATTTCATAAGGTGATGGCAACGGGTTATGCCTCTGACGGCAGGCGGTGTCAAAAAATTCTGTGTTCCCGTCACGGACTCGAGGTTTTTTCCAGTTCAACCCAATCGCCACCACGCTGCTTGCTTTTCTCAGCGGCCTCCATGAAAGCGAAGAGCTCCAGCGTCTCCGCCGGATCAATGGGCGACTTGCCGGTGTTGAAGAACTTGATCACCTCGCTGATGAGGCCGTAGTAGCGTTCGTGATTGCCGGCTTGGGCCCGTCCCTTTTCCCCGAGGGCAAAGCCGTTGTTCTTGCCTTCGCGAAAGACGCCAAAGCGATTGCCTTCCCAAAAGCCGGTCACTTGGATCTTTCCGTCGGGGCTGAGCTCGCGTTTCACTTTCTGGCAACCGGTACCCATCACCGTGTAAAGCGCCTCGCAGCCATGCACGCCGTACCAGAACAGCTCCGGATGATGGGGCTCGGTCTTCGCGGCACTGTAGGTCTCGCAATAGTATACCGGACCGACCTTGCCATTGCGGACCGCTTGGGTGGTCTTGGCGAAACGGAGACAAGACGAGCTGAACACCGGTGAATCGTATTTCTTCGAGAGCCGAAAGATCTCGCGGACGTCCTCGAGTGAAGCCGCCATGGGCTTCTCGATGTACATCGGTTTGCCGGCCTTCATCACCGGGATCGCCTGTTTCAAATGTGGCCGGCCATCGACGCTTTCGAGCATGACGGCGTCCACGTGTTGGCACATTTCCTCGATGGTGTCGTAGAGTTTCACGTCGTATTGCTCCTGAAGTTGTTTCGTGAACTTGTCGATGCGGGTGTAACTCGCCTCGACATCCTTGCTGCCGCCCTTGAACGCGGCGACGACTCGGCCACCGGGAACGTGTTTGGGATTGTCGGGATTGTTGAGCAGTTCCGTGAAGGCGATCACGTGCGAGGTGTCCAGCCCGATCATGCCGATACGAAGTTCCGCAGCGTTCAATAACAGGCCCGAAAACAGCAGCGCTACCAGCGAATGTTTCATCCGCCGAGTATCCGGCGTGCAGCAAATCCATCAAGGGAATCGTCCGGACAGGTTTTCCCGCCCGTGGTCCTTTGCGTTCGCGAACAAGGAGTATGAAATCAAGCGCCTCGATCCTTTTCATCCTCATCCTCATCCTGACGCTGACGGTCGGGGCCGCGGATTCGCCCCCAAGACTCGGGATATCATTCGGCGTTACGGGATCGAAATGCAGGTGTGTCACTTCCGGAGATATGATGATGAAAGGACAGGGCCCGGGCGGCATGGTGATTGATGCGTTGCTGAAGCAGGATCCGTATGCGGCGATCTTGATGGGGGTCGAGACCGTGACCTACGGCGGTACGCAGAATATCGGGGAGACTGAGTGTCATTACTTGAAGGTGGTTCAGCCAGCCATGGACCTCGAGTTGTGGATTGCAAAGGACAAGGAACCTTGGCTTGTCCGAATCAAGCCGGACATGAGCCGGGCCTTGCTGGGGGCCTACAAGGTCGAAGGCATCTCGCAGACCTTGATCATCGGCAAGAACGGCGTGATCGAAGCGATCCACGTCGGCTTCATGTCGGGCATGGAGAAGAAGATGAAGAAGGGGATCGACACTCTGCTCGCCGGCAAGAGTCTGCTCAAGAAGAAGTGACGAGGCAGCGCTGCTTTGGCCCGGGTTGGTTGACTTGAATTCAACCGGCCCGGGCTTCGTT
>JBMYQZ010000005.1:0-25538 GCA_049601855.1 Limisphaerales bacterium
TCACGCGCTTGTCGTTCTACCAGTGTCGCGACTTTCTCGTGCTCGACTCCACGACGTTGCGCAATCTCGAGATCCTCGAACCGCTTCATCGCGATGCCCCGCGTGATGCTTCGTTGTTTGGTTCCATGAATCGCACGGTCACACCGATGGGCGCACGACGTTTGCGTGAATGGTTGTCGCAGCCGCTGTCGACGACCGAAGGCATCGGCAAACGCCAACGGTCAGTGCAGTCGTTCATCGACAACGCTTTTGCCCTGGAAGATTTCCGATCGCAGTTGAAGGAAGTGCGCGATCTCGAACGCACCTTGAGTCGTCTCAGCATCGGTTCCGGCAATGCCCGTGATCTGGTCGCACTTCGCCAGGCACTGGAACAAGTTCCGCGCATCCGCGAGTTGTTGCTGCAACTTGATGCCGGTGGTGGTGAAGAAGAACTGATCGTCGAAGAATGTGATGATGACCCCGCACCTTCACGGTTGGCTGAGTTGGGCGAACAACTCACCGAATGTCCGGCCTTGATCGAAGTCATTCAACGTGGCGTGAAGGACGAACCATCACCCGCCTTGAAAGACGGTGACATCATCCGTGAAGGATTTGATGCATCGCTAGATGAGTTGCGCAGTGCTGCGACCGAAGGCAAGAACTGGATTGCCAAGCTCAAGCAGGACGAGATCGAACGCACGGGGATTTCGAATCTCAAGATCAGTTACAACTCCGTCTTTGGCTACTTCATCGAGGTCACCAAGTCGCATCTCGACAAGGTGCCCGAGCATTACCAACGCAAGCAGACCATCGCCAACGCCGAACGTTTCATCACGCCGGAGTTGAAGGAGATGGAAAGCAAGATCCTCGGCGCGGAGGAACGCAGCACCAAGCTGGAGTACGATCTGTTCCTTCAGATTCGTGAGCAGGTCATCGCTTCGTTGTCGGAGATCCAGCAGACGGCGGCGGCCTTTGCGCAACTTGATGTCCTGTCGTCATTCGCCGAAACCGCCCGTCTTTTCAGTTATGTGTGCCCCCATGTGGGCGATGAGGGGGTCCTCGATATCCAGGAAGGACGCCATCCCGTCTTGGATCAGCAACTGACTGATGAGCGCTTCGTTCCGAATGACACGACCTTGAACCAGGCGGAACAGCAGATTGCCTTGATCACCGGTCCGAACATGGCCGGCAAGAGCACCTACATTCGCCAGGTCGCCCTGCTCTCCCTGCTCGCGCACACTGGGGCGTTCATTCCGGCGACCCGTGCCCGCATCGATCTCACCGATCGCGTCTTCACCCGGGTCGGAGCCAGCGATGATCTTGCCCGCGGCCAATCGACGTTCATGGTGGAGATGAGCGAGACGGCGAACATTCTCAATAACGCCACGCAACGCAGTCTGGTGATCCTCGATGAGATCGGACGCGGTACGAGCACCTTCGACGGCTTGAGTCTCGCGTGGAGCATTGTTGAGTTCCTGCACAACCAGGTCGGTGCCAAGACCTTGTTCGCCACGCACTACCACGAGCTCACCGAACTGGCCGGTCGCATGAGTCGCCTGAAGAATTTCAATGTCGCGGTGCGCGAATGGAATGACCAGATCATCTTTCTGCGCAAGATCGTCGAAGGGGGCACGGACAAGAGCTACGGCATCCACGTTGCCCGGCTTGCCGGCGTGCCGAAGGAGGTGCTCGAACGCGCCAAGGTCATCCTCGGCAATCTGGAGGAGGCGGAACTCAATGCCGAAGGCAAGGGTGCGCGCAGTCGTCATCGCGCCGAGCGAGACAAGCTGAAGGATCTCGAGCCCAGTCCTCAACTTGATCTGTTCAATTGATGATCAATCCCATTCCACGATGAACGAATGCGCTTCCGCGGCGGAAGCGAAGGCCCACTTCCCGTCCTTGGGGGTTCGTCCATAGCTCGGCAGCATCAGATACAGTTTGCGATCGGGGAGGTCGTCGTTGAGTTCGCCCTGCCACCAGTTGTCGAATCCCGGTTCGTATCCGCCCAGCCAGATGCCCGGGCTGCGCTCCTGAAAGTCTCGGGCCGGAAGAATCATCTGGTTGAACAGCCAGTCCTGGTGCGCCGCATCGCGGATCGTGACCAAGCGACCACCCAACTGCTTCACGAAACGCCGCGCACCTTCCCGATGATAGTTGAACTTGAACCATGCATAGCGGCGACCTTCATACTCACCGGTTGCTTTGACGTACTTGTTCAGGAATCCCTTGCGGCTCTCTCGAAACAAGGACACCGCCTTCGTCGTTTCGGAGAACTCGTCCCGGAGTCCCTCCCAAACCGGTCGGTCTTCGAGGATGGATTCCAAGCGATTCAGTTCCATCTGAACGGCTGGCCAATCGTCTTTGGCTACTCCTGCCAGAAGCTTGGTAGAAAGCAGATCGGTCCGTCCTTCACAGATGATTTTCTGCAGGTTTGGAAAATGAGCCGGCTCTGGGAAATACGCCGGTGGCACATGCGTCAGTTGAAGTCGTTCCATGGTCTCAATCGCCGGCAGGAACGTGACCGGACCGGTCGGCTCGCAACTCCGTCCGGAATACGCGAGAAATCTTAGCGGCCAATTGGCCAGCGCCGTCACATCATTGAGCTCGCGAGGGTTCAGCAGTTCGAGCGAGGCCAGCTGATGATTCCGCAGTTCGTCCAAGGTAGGCGCAGCGGAATTGATCAACTTGAGTTGAGCCAGCGATTTGGGAATGAAATCGAGACGACTGCGTTCCTTGTGCATGTGTATCTCCAACGCTTGCAACGGCAGCTCGCGAATCACATCGAATGAATCCGACGTAATTTCGCAGCGGACGACCAAGCGGCGAATGAGCATGCCGGCCAAGGGCTTGAGGTCGACGTTGTCGGCGGGGCCGAACAGATTCAATTCACGGAGTCGCAGGGAGCGTAGATGGCTCAAGGCGTCGTCGCTGTGCAGCGCGAGCGACAAGATCTGCAAATGCGCCATGCGGGCCAACGGCGCCAGGTCGAGTGCGTGCGGAATTTGATCGAGCTTCAGTTTCTCCAAGGGCAAAGCGCCCAGCGGCGAGAGATCGCGAATGGCAACGTGCTTGGTGCACGATAGAGTGCGCAGGGTTTGAATCTTCGCCAGCGGTCGAAGGTCATCGACGGGCGTCGCGAGGAAGATCGCTTGCACGAGGATGGTGGCGAGTACGCTGAGATCCGTGGGGCCGTTGGGTGCATCCGTCCGGAACTCCAGGGTTTCGTCGTCCAGGTAACGCAGCTTGAAGGAACGATTCCCATGGGCGGCTTCGATCATACGTGCCCAGGCTGATACGCGTTCGTCTCGATCACTGAGGAAAGAAAGGGCCAGGTCCGGGAATTCGAGCTCTCACAACACGGTCTGCAGATCGCGGACCGGCCAACGTTCTTTGGGTCGTGACGCCAGCTTTCCGCAAAGCGTCGAAAGTTCCTTGGCCGGTTGGGTGAGCGGGCCTTCGTAGCGGGTGAGGTGAGCCTGCACTGCGGTGAACTTCCTTTCGTGCAGGGCGAACATGGACTGCAGCAAGACCACGGCGGGATCATCCGGTGCGTAGTCCACCGCGATCGCTGCCATCATTCCGGCTTCCCGCCATTCGCCCGCTCGCATGAGATCACGGGCGGTATCGAGCAGGGCGGGAACTGATTGGCGCCGGTCTTCCGTTCGACGAAGTTGCTCGTCCTGGAAGTTCTGCAGGTTTTGTTCGGCTCGCTCCCGGGCTTCGCGGTTGACCTGCCCGCTGACCCAGGAACCGCCCAGTAAGCTCAGTACGGCAATCAGGGTGATCGAACAAGCCGCGCGATGTCGGGCCCAGAACAAGCTTGCCTGCTTCCAGAATCCCGCGGCTTCGGCCCGGGTGGCAAAGCCGTTGAGATACGCTTCGACTTCATCCTTCAATTCGCTCGCGGTGGCGTATCGATCGGCCGCATCACGAGCCAGCGCCCTTGTTACCACGGGAATCAGTGACGCGGGTGTGCGTTCGTCCGGCGGCAACCCTGCGATCTTGCCTTCGCGGGCTTGGGTCAACAGCTGGCTGACATCGGTCCCGGCATAGATCGGTCGCAAAGCGAGGATTTCGTAGAGAATGGCTCCGAGACCGAACACATCGCCACGACCATCCGTGATCTCATTGCCGCAGGCCTGTTCCGGAGAAAGGTATTGCGGCGTGCCGACGATGTTGCCACTGAGTGTGACCAAAGTATCCGTTCCATCGGTTTGGCGGATGGACGTGACCCGCGCCGTCCCTACACAGCTCGATCGATCCTCGACATTGAGAATTCGAGCGACGCCCCAATCGATTACCACGACTTCACCGAATTGACCGACCATGATGTTGTCCGGTTTCAAATCGCGATGGATCACGCCCCGGGTATGCGCGTATGCGATGGTGTCGCAGATCGCCATGAAGATGCGGAGCAGGCGATGCAGCGGCCAAGGATCCTCCTTCCTCCGCAGAATGGTGCGCAGGCTTTCACCTTGGATGCGTTTCATGGTGTAGAACGCACGGCCCTGGTCATCCACACCGAGCTCGTAGACGGGAGCGATCCCGGGATGTTCGAGCTGCCCGGTGATCTGGGCTTCCTCCATGAAGCAGGCGAGGTTGTCGCCGCCCTCCGCGCTGCGTTTCATGGCGACCTGTCGGCGCACCTGCCGGTCTTCTGCCAACAGGATCGTGCCCATGCCGCCCCGTCCGATTTCTTCGCCGACGTTATACCTTTGTCTTCCCTCCCCCAGCAGATCCCTGATCAACTCGACATCATCGTCGGCGAGAAAACCGGCCACACTGGCGGCGCCTGGTTTGTCGGGAACCGTCAACGAAGCCGAGCACTGCGGACAGTTGACCGCTCCCCCGACCAATCGCTCTGGCGCCTGAAACTCCTGATCACAATTGCTGCACTTGAAACGCACGTCGGTGGCCACAACTTAAGCCAGGCGATGAGTCCGCCTCAAGTTCCGGTGCCAAATTGACGCGGGACGATTCGAGGACAGAATGTTCATACTGATATTAAGGAAACCGATGGAAAGGTTAGGGCGGCCCTGCCAATTTCCCTGAGTTGGGCGAGTGTTTCTGCGTTGCGGCCAAAACCATTTGGCGGGTTTGAGGCGAACCCGGTATCTTCGCGTCTGCGATGTCGGAGCAGGCTGACAACACGAGTGCGTTTCCTCCCACCAGTCGAACCCTTTTTCGACGCGTGATCGCGAGCCTGGATACTGAATGCAACGAGGCGCTTGAGGAGTTTTTCCAGGACTACTGGCATCCGATGTATGTCTTCTTGCGCTCGAAAGGGACGAGTCACGAAGATGCTTCCGACTTGGTGCTGGGATTCATCCTTCACGAACTGCTCACGCGCGATCAGATCCGAAATTGGAAACCCGATCGTGGCCGCCTGCGCACCTTTCTGATGGTCGGTCTCGATCGCTTCCGCATCAACGAGTACCACCGTGAGTCGGCGCAGAAACGCGGCGGGCCCAAGGAGCAGACCCATGTGTCCTTCGACTTCGAATGGAGCCGTGATCGATACGAGCAAAGCGCCACGATCGCTGACACGCCGGATCTACAGTTTGATCGCGAATGGGCGGAGGTCGTCGTTCAGAAGACCATGCACGTGGTGGAAATGGAATATGTCCAACGAGGCCGGGCCAAGGAATACCGCATCCTGAGCCGTAGCCTGCGCGGTCGCTCCGGCGGTGGCCGACGGGTCGCCTATGCGGAGATCGCCCACAACCTCCGCACCAGCGAGAACAATGTGAAGCAGAAGATGTTGCAGTTGCGAAATCGATACCGCCACGCATTGAGCAAACAGGTCGCGGAAACGGTGGACGAATCGGAGGTGGAGGAAGAGATCCGATACGTATCCGACCTGGTGATGGGCCGCCTCGGATAAATATTTTTTCTAATCTTTTCCATCCGTTCTGTAACTCGCAGTGAAGCCGATTGGGCGCACTTAAGAGAAACGGAACCTATGAAGGTTATTTTGGGATTACTTACCACTGTCGTTGTTACGTTCAACGTCACCGCCGCATCACTAACGTTCACCAAGGTCGCCGACACCGGCACGACGATTCCGGGTGGTACGGGCAATTTTACGGCCTTCGGCAATGCTACGGCCGTCCATGATGGACACGTGGTGTTCCAGGCCCGCGGCGACAACAGTCAGTCGGGAATCTATCACTGGGCCAACTCGACCTTGAGCAAGGTGGCGGACAAGAATGACTCCGTCCCCAACGGCACAGGCACCTTTTCTTTTCTCTCCTTCTTTGCCTTTTCCGTCTTGGATGGGCGGGTGCTTTTTCAGGGAGCAGGAACCGGGGGAGAAAACGGGCTCTACGCCTGGAATGGCGGTACGCTAACCAAGCTGGTGGACCACACGGACGCGATCCCCGCTGGTTTCGGAAATTACACCAGCTTTCGGCTGCCGTTCCAGGCGGGAGACTCCGTTGCCTTCATCGGCTACGGACCCAACTCCCACGTTGGCGCGTATGTCCTGAGCAATTCCGTGATCACGACCATCGCTGACTCAACGACCTCCTTCCCGGGTGGCACTGGCACGTTCGGATTCTCCAGTGAAGTGCCGATTGAAGGCGATACGGTTGCGTTCTGGGCCTTCGAATCCAGTGACAGCAGTCGCAACGGCATCTTTGTCCAACACAACGGCACGCTTACCAAGATCGCGCAGACGGGCGACACGGCCTTTGGAACGGGTCAGACATTTTCCAACCTGCAAAGTCCGCCGGTCCCGACCGGCGGCAAGATCGTTTTCCAAGGACGACTGGCCGATTCCACGTTGGCTACCTTTCGTTCCAACCTGGACGGTACGGGCATGGAGAAGTTGCTTGATGTGAACGTCGCCATCCCGTCGGGCATCGGGAACTTCAGCAGCTTCGGTGGCTTCGTCGCCGAGGGATCCAAGCTGGTCTTCGTCGGCAATGGCTCGGGCTCACCAGGCACTGGTATCTACGAACAGGAGAATGGCACGAGTACCAAGGTCATTGATCTGACGGACATGCTCGACGGCCAGTCGTTCTTAGCCTCGTCACAGTCGCTGAAGATCACGAGCCGTTCGCTGCAAGCTGGTGACCTGGCCTTCATTGCCGCCTTCGATGGTGGCGCCGCCGGGATCTACACCACCGCCATCGGAGGCGGTGGTCAAATGGCGTCGCCGACTTTCTCCGCCAGCAGTGCCACCTTCAGCCCGACATCTGGCTTCAGTGTTCAGTTTACCGGCGAGGTCGGACAGGCATATCAGATTCAATATACCGGTGCCCTGGGCAACGCGTGGCAAACCTTGATCGACTTCACCTACAGCGCCCCGATGACGGTCACGGACGCCACCGCGGCGTCCGAAGCGGCGCGTTTGTATCGCGTGGTCACCCAGTGAAGAAATTTCGGAGAAGAACTCTTCCGACCTGGTGGTTGGCAGCGAAGTGATTCACGTCAACCAGCCCCGGCAGGATCAGGCGCCGGCATTGGCCCGATACCAGTCGTAGGTCTGGCCGAGCCCCTGCCGCAGAGAGATCTGCGGCGACCAACCCAAGGCGTTGAGGCGGGAGGTGTCCATCAACTTGCGCGGGGTTCCGTCCGGTTTGGTGCTATCCCAAGCCAGATCGCCCTCAAAGCCGACGACTTCCTGAACGAGTTCGGCGAGTTCCTTGATGGTGATGTCCTTCCCCACGCCGACATTGATCGGTTCATCCGAGTCATGGTTCTCCAACAACTCAAAGCATGCCGCCGCCAGATCATCGACGTGCAAAAACTCGCGTCGCGGCGAACCCGTGCCCCACAAGGGGACGGATGCAGCGCCACGTTCCTTTGCCTCATGGAACTTGCGGATCAAGGCCGGGAGCACATGTGAAGTCTCCAGGTCGAAATTGTCGTTCGGCCCGTAAAGGTTGGAGGGCATCGCGCTGATGAATCGACGTCGGTATTGCCGGTGATAGTACTGGCAGAGCTTCAGCCCGGTGATCTTCGCAAGAGCATACCCTTCATTGGTGGGCTCCAACGGGGCAGTGAGGAGATGTTCCTCCTTGATTGGCTGCGGGCAGTTTTTCGGATAGATGCAGGAGCTCCCGAGAAACAAAAGACGCTCCACGTCGTGATCTGCGGCGGCCTCAATGACATTGTTCTGGATCCGCATGTTCTCCAGCAGGAATTCAACCTGTTGGGTGGCATTGGCGTGAATGCCACCGACCTTCGCCGCGGCGAGAACGACCCGGCTCGGTTTTTCGCTGGCGAAGAACTCCCGGACAGCTTCCCGCTCCCGAAGATCCAGCTCCGCTCTCGAGCGGGTTATGATCTCCCATTCCGTTCGTTGTTCGAAGAAACGAACCAACGCGCTGCCCACCAGCCCGCGATGCCCGGCAATGAAGATCTTCGTTTTCACCATATCTAGCTCAGATTCGGAACGCCGGACTGTAAGCCTGAAATTGTAAAATCCAAACGCAATCCACACTCTTGGAGTTTAATAAATAAAAAAGCTGGTTTTTAATTTACTCTGGCGTGGTTGGTGACAACATTCTCGGAATGTTTACGAAGCGGATCAGGATTGAGACAGGGGCGCCGGTGTATCATTGCATCGGTCGGATTGTGGGCGGGGCGTTGTTGTTGGGGGATGAGGAGAAGGAGTACTTTCGACGGCTGATGTGGCGGTTGGCGGAGTTTTCGGGCGTGGAGATCATCACCTATTGTGTGATGAGTAATCATATTCATTTGCTGGTGCGGGTGCCAACGGGGGTCGAGTTGTCGGATCGGGGGATACTTGAGCGGGTGGTCAGGTACTACGGGAAGCGAGAACCGTGGGTGCAGACGATCGTGGAGTCGGTGCGGAGGGATGGGTCATTGCCGGCGTCTGTAAGGGAACGGCTGCTCGCGCGGATGGGGAATGTTTCGATGTTTATGCGAACGCTGAAACAGCGTTTTTCCAAGTGGTACAACCGTAAATACCGTCGCTTTGGTACGTTGTGGGCGGAGCGGTTCAAGAGTGTGCTGATCGAGGATTGCCCGGATGTGCTGCGGACGGTGGCGATGTACATTGATCTCAATCCGGCACGGGCGGGGTTGGTGAATGATCCGAAGGATTATCGCTATTGTGGGCACGCTGAGGCGGTAGCCGGAAATCGGGCGATTCGCAGGGAAACGGTGGCGCTAAGCGAGGGCTCCAATTGGCGACAGGCGGTGGGCGAGTATCGATCGCGAATGATGGTGTATGGGGCGGAATCCAATCGCGCAGACAAGCGGGCCTTGTCACCCAAGAAGGTGCGGCAAGTATTGGAACAGGGCGGACAGGTTGAATTGGGCGAGGTGTTGCGTTTGAAACTGCGCTATTTCTCCGACGGACTGGCGTTTGGTTCGCGGGAATTTGTGGAGGGCGTGTTCGAAGAGTTTCGAGATCGCTTTGGTGCTGAGCGAAGAAGCGGTGCCCGCAAGGTGAAGGGGGTGGGCCAATGTCTTGGCGAGGTGGCGACCCTGCGCGAATTGCAGAAGGCGGCGAGCTGATCGAGCGAGGAAACGAAAGGGGGAAGGCGGGTGGAACGGGGGCTGTTGGGTCCCGCTCCACCCACCGTTGCGGCCGCCCCCGACAGACGGCCACAACGGCTCCCTCAATCAACTCAGAGGTTGTTTGTTCCGACGGCCTCAACCAATTGGCCGTTGATAATGCCGAAAGATAATCACGGACGCAGTGCTTTCGCCTCTCCTTTTACAATGATTTACATCCCTTAACATTGAGTGGTGCTTGCTGTGATTGCCAAAGCGCAGTAACACGCCGGGGCTCATGACGGAAAAGATCGAGGCTAACAAACTAAGTGCCGCCTATCGCGCATTGGCGGTGGCATTCGGTTTGGTGATCGGACTGTTCGTGATGGTGGTGGCGCTTTGGAACCGCCCGACAGCGGGGACCTCAGGGCCGACCTTTCGTGGACCGGGTGCGCAGGAGAATTTGGTGCAACAACTCTACCCGTCTGTTCGGTTCACGAACATCTATCCGAACATGACGTCGGCTGAAATCGATCGGTTGCAACGTGAGTGTTCGGCGATCCGATACGCTTATGAACCCTTCGTGCAGTTCTTGCCGCGGCTGATGTCGGCAACCTACGTGAACATCGATGAACCGGGCATTCGTCGCAATGCAACGCGGGCGCCGTGGCCGCCGGATCGGACCGCATTGAACATTCTCGTCTTCGGCGGTTCGACGACCTTGGGGTATTAATTGCGTGACGATCAAACGGTGCCGGCGCAATTGGAGGTCGCGTTGAGGGAACGACTCTCGTTCACCAATCTTTGGTGTTACAACCTTGGTTCCGGATACCATTTCTCATCGCAGGAACGAGCGCGGTGGGGGGCGTTGTTGGCTGAGAACATCGTTCCGCATGCCGTGGTGTTCATCGACGGGTTGAACGAGTTCTATCATCCCGAGGGCTTGCCCCAATTCACTTCCGACTTCCGGCAGTTCTCCGTTCCGGACGAGCATGTGCCGAATCGTTTGTTGTTTCAGAATCACAAGGAGTTCACCGACCGGCAGCGGGAGCCATTGATCAAGTTGGCGATCGGTCGCTATCACCGTAATATTCATCTCTCGGAGGCGCTGGCGGACCGGGTTGGTGTTAAATCCCTCTTCGTGTCACAGCCGATTCCTTTTCATTCGTTCCCGCTGACCAACGCGGCAGTATATCCTTTTCATCAACCCGCGAGGGCCGCGGAGGATCGCCTGTGTCAGCTGGCATATCCGCAGCTTCGTGAATATGCCGAAACCGGTGTGTTGGGAACGAACCACCTTTGGGCGGGTGAACTGTTCTCCAATGCGACCCAGCCGATGTACGCGGACAAGGTTCATTACAGTCCGGAAGGCGCGAAGATCCTGGCCCGCTTTATCGCGGAGCAGATGATCGCCCGGAATCTGATTCCCTTGCCGGGCAAATGATCAGGTCTTCGGCTTGATGAACAAGACCTCGCCCCGATCGATCCAACCTTGGCGCAGGTCCACGCGGAACCAACCGTCACTATTCTTGCGATCGAAGCGAAGCGCGGAACGCCGCCCAAGCTGCTTGAGATCGTATTGTGCCCAGGACTTGCCCATGTCGTTTGAGATGATGAAGCCGCAGTGATACGGCGAGGCGGGTGCGTAGTGGGCGGAGAGGATGGTGTTGTCCTGGATGATCATGTTCGCCGACTCGTAAAGCGGGTTGAAGAGCATCTCGTGTTTCTTCGGATTCGCGATGTCTTTCGGATGACAACGAAAGATACCGCGATCATGGAATTCGCCGGCGGGCACGCGGCCATTCGCATCCGCCGCCCAATAGACCATCCCGTCCACGAAATTGATGCCGCCGGACTTGTAGCGGGAGTTGGAGTTCACCGACACGAGTACTTTCCAATTCCAGGTGTCGGCCTTGGCGTTGTATTCGCCGCGCAGCCAATGACATTCGTGCCCGTGTCCGCGATCGATGTCGCCGGTGCTGGCGTAGAAGGCATTCTCCGCCGGATTGTAGGCGACAGCATGGATGTGGCGACAGATCACGGGGTTGTCGGGATCACCGAGGAGGGTCTTGGAACCCTTCTCTTGGAAGCGTGGATTCTGTCCGAAGGAATACGCCAGCTTCACCGTTTCGCCGTGGTCGGTGGAGTAGTAGATGTTGTTGGGAACGGCGCCGCCCTTCACGTTGCAGTAGTTGCCCCACACCAACATCTCGCGCCCGTCGACCTGCCAGGTGTGCACGCCATCGAGGGGATGAAAATACCAACCCGGCAGTTCCGGATTCAACGGCTTGTGCGGCAGGTAATCACTGCCATCCTGACGCTTCACCCGGATCTCACGATAGCTCCTCAAACGATCCGTGCTCAGGAACAGATTCGCGCGGGTTCCGAAGAGGATGTTGCTGTTCTTCAAGATGGCACTGAACAAAACGTTTTTCGCATCCGGAAAATCCAGGCTACGTATCCAGCTCTTCGCGTTGTCCTCGGACAGGTAGACGCGTTGATCGTCGAAGCCGAACGCCTGGTTGTCGCGTTGCGAGTCGATGTAGGGACCTTCCGGAGCCAACCGGTAGTAAAAGTGATCGTTTTCACCAACAACCCCAGGCGCCGCGTCGATTCGAGGCAGAGCGGTCAGGGCGACAGCGGCAGACGTCGTGTGCAGGAAACGGCGGCGAGACGGATGGCTATGAGGAGTCGAGCGATTCATGGTGAAGAGAGAGCAGCTTTCGGCCGAACCCTCTCCTTGGCAATTCCGTTCTATTGCCCATCGAACTCGAAATAGAACGGCCGATCTTCCGGTTCTGGCAGCGGTAGTTCCAGTATCTCGGTGTTGCTGGCATTCATGCCCACGTAAGCCGATGACTCCACGATGGCATGAGTTTTTGGTGCGACCGTGCTGGTATCCAATCTGATTTCCCCGGTCATACCGAACTCATTGCGGATGCGGATCGTGATTTGATCCAGGCTGTGTTCGGCTTGATTCGTGACCTCAAAACGAATGGTTCCGGCGTTCCCATCTTCCGCCACCCGAACGGTGAACTGTGCCCGGGCTGCGACGATGGCCAACTCGCGGGAACTGAAGGGCGGGGCGGGTGAGAGCGCCGCTGTCAACTCGTCCGCTGTACAGATTCGCTTTGCAGCTTGATACGCTTGGCGGAACCATTCGTGAAATCTCAGCCCGGACTTTCCACGCATCCGCCAACGGCCTGACTCATCGCCGAGTATGATCCCGTCACCGCTGTTAATCTGATACCCGATTTTCAGACCTTGCCCTTTGTGAGGTGGAAGCGGTGGTAGGTGAACCAGCAGGAGGTATCCGTTCGCAAGTCGATTGCGAAAGAACCGGGCACATCCGAAAGCGGCCGCGAATTCGAGGACGTCGTCCGGAAGATGCTTCGCGTCCAACTCGAGCATGAGCTCCGTCGATGCCGGCTCGATGACGTGGAATTTCCGCAGCTTGATCGCTGCCAATTCCTTAACCAGCCAAGAGAAGTAATTCATCGGGTCCAGCAGAATACGGTCTCAAGCAAGTAGGCCCGCTACTTCACCAAACGATCCAGAAACGCGTTGTCCTGAAAGCGGCGGCCTTGGGTTTCGCCGAAGCGGACGGCGACGAGCTTGAGTGAGGGGACAATGTAGAGGCTTTGTTTGCCCGCGCCGGCGGCCATGAACAGGTCCTTCAGTTTGACGGCGGATGGCGTGGTGGAGCGACCCGCAGCATCGTTGCCGGCGCCAAGGCCCTTCTTGTTGCTCAGCCAGAACGTGATGCCGTATGCCGGGTTTGCTCTCGATCCCCTGGTCAATTCGTCGAGCAAGTCTTGGCGAACGATTTGTTTTTCTCCCCACTTGCCGCCGCGGCGGAGTAGTTCGCCGAACTTTGCCCATTCGCGTGCGGTCACGAATGCGCCCGAGGGCACGTGCGGATCGCCGTTTCGGGTGCGGCGCCAGGTACCGGTCTTCATGCCGATGGGTTCGAGAATCTTTGCCCGAAGGAAATCCAGAGAGGTCTGGTTCTTGTCAGCGAGTTTGCGCTGCATGAGGGCGCCGAAGATCTGGAATGGATTGGGGCCATAGGCAAACTTGATGCCGGGTTTGTTGAGTGCCTCGGCCTTGATCGCTTCGGCGTAGGGCAACACGACCGAATTGTCTCCGGGATCGATTCCACTCGTCAGGCTCAACAGCTGGCGAATGGTGATCTTGGAAAGTCGAGGTGAGTCCTTCCATTCCGTGATCGTGTCCGACACCGACTCATCCAGATTCAGCAAACCCTCCTGCGCGGCCCGGGCGGCGGTGACGCCCGCGAAGCTCTTGGTGCCGCTGGCGAGCCGATGCGGTTGATCGGCGCTCCAACCGTTGTCGTATTTCTCGTAGACGACTTCGCCAGCGATCATCACCAGGACGGCGTGTCCGCTGGCGCGTTTCGAATAGTCGGACGCCTTCCGACACGAGGCGAGATTGACCGGCATGCTTTTGGTGAAACGTCCCTTGAACTCGACCGGCTTGGCCGACGGATTCTCCCGCGCGTTCAATTTGCCGCCATTACGGAGGAAGGCCGAGATCTCCGCGACCGTGATGCCGCCGTTGCCGTCCTTGTCGATCGACTTGAAGGTGGCTTCGTCGCGGCCGAATTCTTCTTTCGAAAGCTGTCGGTCGACATTCTTGTCCAGCTCACGGAGGCGCTCCGCCAGTCGTCCGCCCGATTGTGCGCTGGCAATCGACGGGGCCAGAAACGCGACGAAGAGAAGAAGCCAAGTCGTTTTCATGGCCCCAGTATTTGGCGGACAAAGTCGTTCTGCCAGCTCGGAGAAATCGCGTGAGGGGATTAGATTCCTCACAAATCCCATTTGACAAAGAGTAGTAAGACGTCTACATACATAGACATCTACTTATGGGAAGAGATACGAAGAAAGACCAACTTCTGGGAACGCTGGACCTCCTGATCTTGCGTGTGTTGCTGACGGAGCCACGGCATGGGTATGGGATTGCGCGGCGCATCGGGGAGATTTCCGAAGACGCCTTGAGCGTGCAGCAGGGTTCGCTTTATCCGGCGCTACATCGCTTGGAGAAGAAGGCCTTCATCCAGTCTGAATGGCGGGAAGGGCCGTCGAAGAAGCCGGTGAAGATCTATTCGCTCACGTCGGTGGGGAAGGAACAATTGGAGGAGGAGACGAGTCATTGGGAAACGGTTTCGGCGGCTGTGAACCTCATTCTTAAACACGCTTAGCCCGATGAGAATCTTCACCGAACTCCGGAATCGTATTGGCGCCTTCTTCCGTAATCGTGGGATTGCCAAAGAGGTGGATGCCGAGATGCAACAGCATCTCGAATTCATGATCGAGGACTACATTGCGGAGGGCATGTCACCGCAAGCCGCACGGCGCAAGGCGATGATGAAGTTTGGCAACGTGGAGAAGCACAAGGAGGATGCGCGGGATGCCTGGGGCAATCGCGTGTTGCTGGATTTCATCCGCAACTTCCGCTTCGGACTGCGGCTCTGTGGTCGCTATCCGGAGTCGAGCGTATTGGCGATCATCGTGTTGGCGCTCGGGATCGGAATTGCCTCGGTCATCTTCACGGCGTCCTCGCAGTTCATGCAGCTGAACGTCGGTGGCAAGATCGATGATCAGCAGGTGTACCTGCGTTGGCAGGGCAAGGATCGGAAACGACGCGGGCCCAGCACTCAGGAACTCGACGCGATGGAGCAGGCCAGCCGTTCGATGGAGCGCCTGGTGGGCATTCACCGCAATAGCTTCTCGTTTCATCCCTACGATCGCGAAGAGGAGGAGCGACAGATTGATGGCGCCATGACGAGTGCGAACTTCTTTCAACTGGCCCAGGATTCACCAGCGATCGGACGGACATTTCTGCCGGACGATCTGATCGACGAGGAAAACGCGCCCGTGGTCATTTCCGATTCACTGTGGAATGAGTTCTATGATCGATCCCCCTCCGCGGTGGGTTCGGTGGCGATCGTCAATGGTCAACAGCGACGGATCGTCGGCGTGATGCCGCAGGGCTTCGCCTTTCCGCGGACAGAAAATATCTGGTTGCCCAGCAGCTGGCGTGAGTTTGCTTCCCTGCCAGCGAAAGACGCACCTTGGATCGATGTCTATGGGACCGTGAAGGAAGGGGTGACCATCATGCAGGCGCAGGAAGAATTACGGTCCATCGTTGGAGGGTTCCTATCGGAGAATTCGGATCCAAAGATGAAGGAGGGAGAGTTTCGCCTGGTTGTCTCATCCCTGCGCAATATCTACGTGGGCATGGGGCCGATGGTCATTCTGAGTCTCGGATCGACCGTGGCGCTGTTGGTGTTGCTGCTGTGCGCTTCTAATGTGTTTCACGTGATCATGGCTCGCACCGCCCGCCGCGCCCATGAACTGGCCACCCGTTGCAGCCTCGGTGCGCCGCGAAGCCACGTGGTGGCGCAGGTGTTGGTGGATGGTGTCACCCTGGCTTTGCTCGGAGCCGTGTTGGGACTGGGCTTGGCGAAGTTTGGTCTCGATGCCTTGTCTCAGCAGTTGTTGGTATTCGACCTCGGCGAGGCGATGGATCTGCAGATGACTCCGCGCGTGATTTGGTTCGCTCTGGGTGCGGCGATCTTCACGGGTTCGGTCGCCGCACTCGTTCCCGCGTGGCGGGCGTGTCGCATCGATGCCTTCGCCGTGTTGAAGGACGACGCACCCGGTGCGCAGGGGATCCATGCGAGTCGACTCTCGCGCAATCTGCTGACGTTTCAGGTAGGCTGTTCGGCCTTGTTGCTGTGGATCGGGCTGGTGGCCTTCGGGGAATTGTCGCTCGTTCAGAAGTTGGAGTTTCCCTTCAACACCGACGAAGTGCTGACGGCCAAACTGCGCCTCCGCTACGATCCGGGTTTGCGCAAGCCGGAGGCGGTCAACCAGTTTCGTGAGCGCCTCGAGCGGCGTTTGCAGGCGGTGCCCGGTGTGCAGGGAGTGGCATTCTCCTCTGCTGACCATGCGTTCTTTGGTGATGGCACCCGCGTTGATCACGATGCTTGGGATCCGGCGGTGAAGAAGACCGCGCAGGTGGAGGTGGTTTCACCAGGTCTGCTGGAAGTCTACGGAATGAGCCCGGTTTCCGGTCGGATGATCAACGGCTCCGACACCAAGGACGCGCGCAGGTTATGCGTGGTGAACCAGGACTTTGTCCGCCGTTATTTCCCGGAGGAGGATCCGACTGGCAAATTGTTGCAGTTGAGAAAACGGGATGCTGATGCTGCGTCGGAAGTGGCGATCGTCGGCGTCGTGCCCTCGATCAAACCGATTCTCCCCCCCGAGCTGGGCGAGGCAGCAGAGAACATGTTTCCCAAGGTCTACCTGCCCTTTGCGCAGAAGCCTTTCTCCAATCCCACCGTTCTGATCCGAGCGGACGAGGCGGCGCATTACCAATTCGCCCGCGCCATCCGGGAATCCGTGCGGGATCTGGCGCCGCTGGTGCGGATTGATGGCCGGATCATGACGGTTGCGGAAATGATGGGGATTCTCGATTCGTTGAGCACTGGTATTCGCACGGCCACCCAGATCTTTGGCGCGGTGGTGTTGATCACGGCGATCATCGGGCTCTACTCCATGGTTGCGTTCACCACCAATCAGCGGCGTCGGGAGATCGGCATTCGTATGGCACTTGGCGCCAACACGTGGGATGTCATTCGTTCCGTGTTGCGTCCGTGGTTGAGGGTGATGGGCATCGGGCTGGCGCTCGGCGGTTTGGAGATCTGCGTGGCGATGTTTGCGTTGCTTTACTTCACCGGGGCGGGCACGGAGGAGAATACCTTCGACGGTCTGGGCTTCGCGATTTCGCTCGGCGTGGTGTGGATCGCCGTGGTGTTTGCCTGCCTTGTGTCGATGGCGATCCCGACCTGGAGGGCATCCAAGCTCCGTCCCATGGACGTGATTAGTTCGGAGTGATTCTTAACCCATTCCAGGAACTGACCAACCGGGGCGGTAGGTCTTGTTCACGAATTCGTTTGCGGCCGGGTAGTTGGTCACCTTGAGGTTCTTGCTGTCCCAGTCGAGTTTCTGATTCGGGTAGCGGACGGCAATGGTGCCGAGGAGGACCGTTTCGGTGAGCGGTCCGGAGTAGTCGAAGTTGGAAGAGGTGGAGCCGTCGCCTTTGCAGGCTTGGGACCACTGCTGGTAGTGGTCGTTGCCGGGCACCTCGAGGACCTTGGCTTTGCCGAAGTCGCCTTTGGGCCAGAGCTCGGGTTTACCGCCGTGGCTGCAGAGGATGACGCCGTTTTCACCCACATAGATGCTGCCATTGCTGGGGATGTCCTTGTCGGTGGCGCCGGGAACGAGCTTGGTGTCGGGTTTCTTGCCGCCGTCGTACCAGGTCATGCGTACGCTTTCGTCGGCGCAATAGGCGGTGCCCGGGAATTCGTAGTGAATGATCTCCCATGCGGGGAAGGTCTCGCCGTTGGTCGCGGGGCCTTCGGACCAGACTTTGTTGGGGGCGCCAAGTTGCAGGCTCCAGACAACGGGGTCGATGATGTGGCAGCCCATGTCGCCGAGGGCGCCGACGCCGAATTCGAGGAAGCCGCGCCAATTGAAGCTGTGGTACGCGCCGCGGCCGCGATTGGAACCCGCACGGGGGGCGACAAAATTACGAAATCTGGCGACGCCCAGCCAGAGGTCCCACCAAAGATAATCTGGTACGGGGTCAGAGCCGGTGGGACGTTCGATGCCTTGGGGCCAGACCGGGCGGTTGGACCAGGCGTGAGCTTCCTTCACCCGGCCAATCACGCCAGAGCGGATGGCTTGGACGACGGACTTGTAGCCGGTGCCGCTGTGATGTTGATTGCCCATTTGGGTCACGACGTTCGCGGCCTTGGCGGCGGCGGTGACTTTGCGGGCTTCCTCGATGGTGTGGGCCATCGGTTTCTGGACGTAGACGTGTTTGCCGAGTTCGATCGCGGCCATCGCCACGGGGACGTGCATGTGATCCGGTGTCGAAACAGTGACGGCATCGATATCGGACTGCTCGAGCATCTTGCGCCAGTCGTGGTGCAACGTGGCCTTGGAGTAACGGCGGGCGGCGCCGCGAAGCGTCCGGTCATCGACATCACAAATCGCCACAACGTTGTTGCCCCGGGAAGTGGCAGCGAGGTCGCTCGCGCCCTTGCCGCCCACGCCGACAGCTGCGATGTTCAGCTTGGAATTAGGGGATTTGTAAGTGCCCTGCGTTCCGGTGGTGGCGCAGCCGGCCAGCATGGCGCCGCCCGCGGCAGCCGAGCTGGTTTGGAGGAATTCGCGACGATTGAGGGATTTGCTCATGATAAAGTCGGTTAAAAAGCCGTTTTTTAGTCCTTTTCGGTCGGATCACCAAGCGTTTAATGTGCGGATAAGAGACCCCAATAGTCCTAGGTAATTCGTGGTATTAGATTCTTGACGCTCCGTAAGAACCTTTCCTATGGTGACCAAACGATAAATCGATCGGCTGGGGCGCCCAGCAGGCGAGTCGGAGAGTTCTCCGACTTTTTTTGGCACCTGAACCGATCACAACGCTGGCGAAACAAGTTATGAATGCTGAATTTATTGCCGTTTTGGAATTCTGGGAACGCGAGAAGGGTATCAATAAAGAGACCCTCATCCGCGCGGTGGAAGAATCGCTTGTTGCTGCTGCCAAAAAGGCAATTGGTCCCGCTCGTGAACTGCGTTGCTCCATCGATCCGAAGTCCGGTGACATCAAGGCTTGGGCCAAGCTGATCGTCACTGAGAAGGTCGAATTCAAGCACGATCAGATCATCTTGGCCGATGCCAAGAAGATCCGCAAAGACGCCCAGATTGGTGAGGAAATCGAAAAGGAAGTCACGCCGGAGAATTTCGGTCGCATTGCGGCCCAATACGCCAAGCAAGCTCTGCTCATGCATGTGCGCAAGGCGGAGAAGGCGTTGATCTACGACGAGTTCAAGGATCGCACCGGCGATATCGTTAGCGGTGTCGTGCGACGCTTCGATCGCTCGGATGTCGTGGTGGATTTGGGTCGCTACGAGGCGCTTCTGCCGAACCGCGAACGGGTGCCGACTGAAGAATACCAGCCGGGTGAGCGCATCCGCTGCTTCGTGAAGGCAGTCGAGAACACGAATTACGGCCCTGAGATCATTCTTTCCCGCGCTGCTCCGGCGTTTGTCGTGAAGTTGTTCACGCTTGAGGTTTCCGAGATCTCCAACGGCACGGTCGAGATCATGAGCGTTGCCCGTGAACCTGGTTTCCGCACCAAGCTCGCCGTCTTCAGCAACGACGAAAAGGTCGATCCGGTCGGCGCCTGCGTCGGACTGCGTGGACAGCGCGTGAAGAACATCGTCCGCGAGCTGAACAACGAGAAGATGGACATCATCAAGTGGGATTCGGACATCCAGACCTACCTGACCAATGCACTCGCCCCGGCCCAGCTCGATTCCTTCCAGATTGATGCGGAAAACAAGGCGGTGAAGATTCAGGTGGTGGAAGACCAACTATCGCTTGCCATCGGCAAACGCGGTCAGAACGCCCGTCTTGCCTCCCGCCTGACCGGTTGGCAGGTGAATATCGAGGCCAAACAGAGCGAGGCCCAGACTTTTGAAGACAAGATTGCCGCGGTGGTGAAGACATTTTCCGAAGTTCCCGGCATCAGCGCGGAAGTCGCCCAAGTATTGGTGGTTTCCGGTTTCCACGCGTTGGAGGATCTGACGCAGGTGGAGGAAAGCGATCTGGTGGACATCGAAGGCGTCGGCGACCAGGCGGGAGCGATTCTCGCCGCGGTGAAGTCCGAGCTGGAGAAGCGCAGCCAGGCCCTGACGGAGAGCACGTCCGGATAATCGCGCTCCAATTTTGATTTAACGCCAACGGGGGAGCCGCTGGCATCTGTATTTAGAAAACGCATGCCCGTACGCATTTACGACATCGCCCGCAAACTGGAGATTCCCAGCAAGGAAGTCCTGGTACACGCCAAGGATCTGGGCATCGAGAACGCCCGTGTGGCGTCCAGCTCGCTGGACAAGATCACCGCCGAGTACCTTGAACAGGAAATCGAGAAGAAGCTTGGCCTGAACAAGACCGATTCCGAGCCGGACGAAGCGCCGGCTGTGGAAGAGCCGAAGGCCGAGGAGCCAACGGTGAAGATCATCCGCAAGGAAGAAGAGGAACCGGAGCCGGAGCCGGAGCCGGAAGAGCCCGCGGCTGAGGAAGCCGAGGTAGAATCGGCTGAAGAAACACCTGCCGAAGAAGTCATCGAACCGGTCGCCGAAGAACCGGCCTCCGCGCCAGAGCCCGAACCGACGCCCGAATCCGAGCCGGAGTCCGAATCCGAGCCGGAACCAGAATCCAACGTCGGTAAACTCGTCGGCCGCATCGATCTGTCCGGTTTCGGTCCACGCCGTGCCTCCGGACGCGACAAAGAGAAACCGAAGAAGAAGGAAGCCAAAGACGACAAGCCGGCTGGCGCACCCGCCAAGCCCAAGCAGGCTCTCCCGAAGATTGACGTCCCCAAGGGCGCTCCCGCGGTGATCATGAAACCGCCGATCATCGTTCGTGACCTGGCGGAAAAGATCAAACGCAAGCCGTTCCAACTGATCGCCGACCTTATGGCTCTCGGCGTGTTCGCCAACGTCAACCAGGCGATCGAGGAACCCGTTGCTGCCCAACTCTGCGCGAAGAACGGCTTCAAATTCGAACTCGAGAAACGCGCCAAGGGCGAAGGCGTTCGCAAGGCGCAGAAGCCAAAGCTCAAACTCGACGTCGAAGACAAGGACGAGGATCTCGTGTTGCGTCCGCCAGTCGTGACCATCATGGGTCACGTCGATCACGGCAAGACGACCCTGCTCGATGCGATCCGCGATTCCAATGTGACCAAGGGCGAAGCTGGCGGCATCACCCAGCATATTGGCGCCTATACGATTTCATTCCCGCATCCGGAGAAGAAGAACAAGATTCAACCGATCACGTTTCTCGATACTCCTGGTCACGCTGCGTTCAGTGCGATGCGTGCGCGTGGTGCGGACGTCACCGACGTCGTGATCTTGGTGGTTGGTGCCGATGACGGTGTCATGCCGCAAACGGTCGAAGCCTTGAATCATGCCAAGGCCGCCGA
This sequence comes from Limisphaerales bacterium, assembly GCA_049601855.1. Classification (GTDB taxonomy): domain Bacteria; phylum Verrucomicrobiota; class Verrucomicrobiia; order Limisphaerales; family JAYPXF01. The sequence continues at coordinate 21,535 of JBMYQZ010000005.1, forward strand.
GGTTCCGATCATCGTCGCGATCAACAAGTGCGATCACCCAAGCGCCAACACCATGAAGGCGCGCCAACAATTGCAGGAGCGCGATCTGACGCCAGACGATTGGGGCGGCGACACCATTTTCGTCGAATGTTCCGCGCTCAAGGGCGACAATGTTCCCAAGCTTCTGGAGATGATTCTGCTCCAGGCCGAACTCCTCGAGTTGAAGGCCAATCCGAATCGTCAGGCCATCGGAAACGTGATCGAGTCTGGTCTGCAGCCCGGGGGGCCGACTGCCACCGTGCTCGTCCGCAAGGGCACGCTCAAGGTCGGCGACATCATGATCTGTGGCCAGCACTACGGTCGGGTGCGCGCCTTGATCAATGAGGAAGGCGATCGCCTGAAGGCGGCGGGTCCTTCCTACGCCGTGAAGGTGCTCGGCCTCAACGGCGTGCCCCTAGCCGGCGACGAGTTCTCCATCGTCAAGAAGGAGAAGGAAGCCCGCAATATTTGCGAGGAGCGCGCCGAAGAGATCAGGAAGAAGGAACTCGAAGCCCGGCGTCCGAAGATGACGTTGAACGACATTTTCTCCAAAACCCAGGCCAACCAGGCCCCCGGACTCAAGGTCGTCGTCAAGGCCGACACCCAAGGTTCCGTCGAGGCGATTGTCGATGCGCTCAACAAGATAAATACCGACAAGATCGACCTCGAAATCATCCACAATGCGGTCGGCACCATCACCGAATCCGACGTGCATCTCTGTTCCGCTTCCACCGGCGTGATTCTCGGTTTCCACACCCGCATTGACACCGGCGTCGCCGACATCGCCAAGCGTGAGGGTGTCCAGATCAAGCTCTACGCGATCATCTACGAATTGATCGACGAGGTGAAAGACGCCATGTCCGGACTGCTTCCCGCCATTGAAAAGGAAGTCACCACCGGTCAGGCCGAAGTTCGGCAGTTGTTCGATCTTTCCAAGGGCGGCACCGTGGCCGGCTGCTTGGTCAAGAGCGGTCGCATCAACCGCGGCAAGTTGCGCGTCGTCCGACGCGAGAATCTCATCTACGAAGGCCTCACCGACACGCTGCGTCGATTCCAGGACGAGGTCAACGAGGTCAAGGCCGGGCTCGAATGCGGTATCCGCGTCGACGGCTTTGACGACTTCCAGGAAGGCGACATGATCGAGTGTTACGCCATCGAACACGTCAAACAGACCCTTTGATCTCATGGCCCGTGTCCGCATGGAGCGCGTGCGTGAGCTCCTCAAACGCACGCTTGGCGAAGTTGTTCGCAAGAAATACCCCCCGGGTGACCTGGGGTTGATCACCGTCAACGATGTCGACGTTTCCCCCGACCTGACGCTGGCGACCGTTTACCTCGGTGTCGTGGGCAACGATGATCAAAAGAAGCGAGCGGTGAATCACGTTGCCGACGACCGCAAACAGATCCAGTTCGAGATGGCCAAGCAGATCACCCTGAAGAACACCCCGGTGCTCCGTTTCCGTCTCGACGAATCCGTGGAACGCGGCAACCGGGTGATCGAGATTCTCGAAGAACTCGAGCAGGAGGAACCTGACGAGTGAGTAACAGCATCGACAAAGCCCGTGACGAGATCCGTGCTGAGATGGCGAAGCACGAAACCTTTTGCGTCGTCGGTCATATTCGCCCGGATGGTGATTGCATCGGCTCCCAAGTGGGTCTCGCCCTGGCGCTCAAAGCCCAGGGCAAGAAAGTGGTCTGTTGGAACCAGGACGACGTTCCAACCAAACTCAGATTCATGGTTCCGGCCAACCTGGTGCAGAAGCCCAAGCCGGATCAGAGTTTTGACTGCGTCATCGCCACCGATTGTGCCGCCTACGATCGCCTCGGCGAAACCGGCACCTGCATCGGGGACCGTAAGGTCCTCATCAACATCGATCACCACACCGGAAACACACGCTATGGCGACCTGAATTGGGTCAACAGCCGCAAACCCTCCACCGGCGAGCTCATCGTCGAGTTGATGGAAAAGAACAAGTGGCCGATCACTCCGGCGATTGCCGATTGCCTTTACACCGCCGTCTCCACCGACACCGGATCCTTCATGTATCCGACCACCACGCCGGAGACTTACCAGACGGCCGCGGCACTGGTCGAAGCCGGCGCCAACCTGAACAAGATCTGCGCCGAGGTTTACCAGTCGTATCCGCTGTCCCGCATCCGCTTGGTCCGGATGCTTTACAACAATTTCAAACTCACCCACGACAACCAGATCGCCTACTTCTGGCTGAAGAAGGAACACTTCACCCGCTCCGGCGCGAGCCGCGCGGACAGCGAGGGCCTGATCGATCATCTGCGCGACATCGAGCCCGTGATGCTCGCCGTCGTCTTCGAGGAAATCGAACCCGGACTGATCCGGCTCAGCTTCCGCTCGAAGAGCAAACGAATCCTCGTGAACAAGATCGCCGCCGAATTCGGTGGCGGTGGACATCACGCTGCTTCCGGCGCCCGCGTCGAAGGCAGACCCATGAGCATCCAGCGCAAGGTCATCAAGGCCTGCCGCACCGCCGTCGACGCCCTCAACGGGAAGAACGGCAAATAACCCCACCCCCAAGACATTGGCATACACCGGCAACAAAAGTTCGCCCGCGGTGCAGTTTAGCCCGTTTGACGGCGCCCTGCTCATCGACAAACCCAAGGACTGGACCTCGCACGACGTCGTCGCGAAAGTCCGTGGACATTTCAAACTCAAGAAGGTCGGTCACTGCGGCACGCTTGATCCCAACGCCACGGGCCTGTTGACGCTCGTCCTTGGCAAAGCCACCAAGCTTTCGAACAAGTTGATGTCCGACGACAAGGTCTATGACGGCCATGCCAAGTTCGGGGAAGCGACCGACAGCTACGACTCCGACGGCGAGATCACGAACACGCTGCCCGTTCCCCCGCTGACCGTCGACCAACTCAACGAAGCGGCGAAGGAATTTCGTGGCGACCAGATGCAGATCCCGCCGATGGTCTCCGCCGTGAAGAAAGACGGCGTCCCCCTCTACAAGCTCGCTCGCAAAGGCAAGGAAGTGGAACGCGAACCCAAGTTCATCCACATCTATAAATACCAGTTCACCGAGTACGAGGAACCCATCGGCAAGTTTTCAGTGACTTGCACCAAGGGCACCTACGTTCGCTCGCTCGCTCACGAACTCGGCGAAAAGATCGGTTGTGGCGCTCACCTCTGCGAACTCCGCCGTACCCGATCCGGCAAACTGAACGTGGACGATGCCATTCCCCTGCCGGAGCTGCTCAAGCTCGACAAAGCCGGGCTCGAACAACGTGTCATTCCCATCCTGAAACTCGCCGAACTGAGCGTCGCCAACGACTGAGCCCGAGATGAAACTTGGCCGAGGCAGACTGATCCTCATCTCGGCCTACCTCGTTTTCATCGTCGCCGTCGTCTACTCCGCCAACTCCCAACAGTGGTTGGCCCCCTTATTCTCCTGGCTACATCGTACGCCCGGTGGCGACAAAATCTGCCACTTCCTGCTGGCTGGTGGCTTCGCGGTTGCCGTCAACTGGCTCCTCCACTGCCACTCCCTGGGTTCCCTCCAGCTCGGCACGGTCATCTGCCTCATTTTCGCGACTTTGGAGGAATGCTCCCAAATCTGGATCCCGAGCCGTAGTTTTGACCTCGGGGCCATGGCGATGAACACGCTTGGAATCCTGCTCTTCGGGCCGCTCGCAAGGAGATTGCCCTCAACGTCTATCAAACGTGCGGACTCGCCGAATCGTCCTCTCAATTGAGCTGCGGGCGGATTTCGTGTTGCGTTGCATCGGCAAATAAGAAATCAGCAGCATTACTTTGACGGCCGTTTTTCCCTGAAACTTGAAAAGTTCTAAGGATTCCCACTCTCGGTTGTCTTTCTCTCGTAACCGACATTGATTCCTTCCGGGAGCGTTTTTCGAGAAATCCGCTCTAAGTAATGGTGGGGATGGCAATCCGAAACACGAGATGTTGTAATGCGACTGATCCCATGAGAACGAAACCGGAGCGGCGG
>JBMYQZ010000006.1:0-22225 GCA_049601855.1 Limisphaerales bacterium
CTCGGGAAGCGGGCCCGCATGTCGTCGAAGATGTGGCAGTTCACCGCGTGGCAATCCCAGTTGTAAGCGGCGTACTTGGGAATGTTCTTCTGCGCCCGTTCCCAGACGACGGTCACGAAGCGGCTGCCGGCTTCCACGAGGCGACGTGCCATCAGGCCGCGCTGCCCGTAGATGGTGTCGCCATAGCGTTCGCGCACGGCTTTGGATTCCTTGGACAGGTCAAAGGCGTCCCGCACATTGTCGCTCAACAGCATCTCCATGGACTGCTTGTTGAAGGAATCCATGGAATCCATGGAACCGGACTTGTCGATGTCTCGCCGCAAGCGATCAAGTGAGCCGAGCATCGTCAGGCGGTCGTCCAAGCGATCGCTCATCTCTTCCTTCACTCCGAGACTGTCGACCTTGAAGCCAGGGTCGCTCATGTCGCCGCCGAGCATGAAGGGATTGTTGGCAGAACCGAGATAGGCCGGTCCCATCGCAAAGGTGTCGATGCCGGTGCGTCCGGCATCCGCTGCGGCCACGCAGGTGGGAAGTCCGGTGGCGGAGGCACCGCCGAACATCTTCTTGATGATACTGGTGGCGGACGGCGCGTCATTCACCGTGCCGGTCGGCGTGGCCGGGATGCGACCGGTCATCATCCGTTTGTGGGCGCCGCCGTGATCGGCGAACTCATGGTGGATCGAGCGGATGATGGCAAACTTGTCGGCAATCTTCGCGTGGCGCGGAAGCAGTTCACAAACCTCGATGCCGGGGACATTGGTGCGCATGGGCCGAAAGTCGCCGCGGTACTCGATCGGCGCGTCCGGTTTCATGTCGTAGGTCTCCATGTGCGGCAGACCGCCCGGCAACCAGATGAAGATGACGGAGGTGTCTTCGCGACCGGGAATGATGCCGCCGTTCGACGCGGCCTGCGCCTGCATCTTGAGAAAATCTGTCATGCCCAAACCCATCAGGCTCAGACCGCCCACCTCGAGAAAACTCCGGCGGCTGACGGGGCCGGAGCAGCGGGTCATGCTTTTTGGACTTTCCATTGAAATAATAGATTGGGATTCTTTGAAAATTGTCAATCTCAGGAACCGGCAGATTCACCGGAATAACCGGAACGGATTCGGTGTCGGAACTATCTGGAACGACTTGTCGATGATCAGATTCATTCAATTTTCAAGCCTCCTGCTCGGCCTGGTTACGGGTGCCAATAGTGCCGACCTGACACTGGAAGCCCGGGGGAGCGGCGCGGATCTGACCTTGATCGGGCCGTACGACAGCCAACAGCTGCTCATCACTTCGGCCGATCAGGACATCACGCGTCAGGCGCGATATTCCGTCAAACCGAAAGGGATCGCCGAGGTTGATGCCAACGGTCTGGTGAAACCTAAAGCGAACGGAAAGGGAACACTGTCCGTCGCATGGTCCGACGGTTCGAAGGCCACCCTGAAGCTGACTGTCGAGCGATTCGAAAAGGAACCGCCGATGAGCTTTGCCAACGACATCGTTCCCATCTTCACGCGCAACCATTGCAATGCCGGTGGTTGCCACGCGAAGGCGATGGGACAGAACGGATTTCGTCTATCGTTGTTTGGCTATGAACCGGCGGCGGACTACGAAGGTCTCTTGGGACAGGCTCGTGGTCGTCGGATTTCCCCGGCGGCACCGAAAGCCAGTCTCTTCCTGCGCAAGGCTTCGGGTGCGGTTCCGCATCAAGGCGGCGTCCGTCTGGACCGGGAAGGTGCGGACTATCAGACCATCGTGCGTTGGATCAGTCAGGGGATGCCATACGAACCAAAGGATGCGCCAGTGGTCGATCGGATTTCCGTCCAACCACGTCATCGGGTACTGCAACCCGAATCCGAGCAGCAGCTAGTTGTGACGGCGTTCTTCAGCGACGGCACCCGACGGGACATCACCCGCGCCGCCCAATTTGAGCCGAGCCATGAAGACATGTCCGCAGTCGATCAAAACGGTCTGGTCAAGATCGCCAGCCGCACCGGCAGCACCTCGGTGATGATTCGTTTTCGGGAACACGTGGATCTCTTTCGCTCCACGATCCCACTGGGTCACGAGATTCCTAAAACCGCCGCGCCGGCCAACTTCATCGACGAGCACGTCTTCGCCCAACAACGACTGCTCGGTATTCCGGCTTCCGCGCCAAGTGAGGATCACGTGTTTCTACGGCGCGTCACGATTGGTATTGCCGGACGAATTCCGACTCTCGCCGAAACCGATGCCTTCCTCGCCTCGAAGGCTCCGGACAAACGCGCGCAGCTGATCGACCAGTTACTGGAATTGCCGGAGTACGCCGATCACTTCGCCGGCAAGTGGGCCGGCATCCTCCGCAACAAGGGCGGGCTCGATTGGCAGTCGCGCGAGACGTATGCATTTCACGATTGGATCCGCCAGAGCATCGCTGAAAACCGGCCGTTCGATCGCTTGGTGACCGAGCTGGTCACGGCAAGTGGTCGTGCGGATGTGAATCCGGCCGTCGCCTGGTATCGCACCGTCAAGGATCCCAAGGAGCAGATGGCGGACATCGCCCAGGTCTTTTTGGGTATCCGGATGAAATGCGCGCAATGCCATCATCATCCCTACGAGAAGTGGAGCCAGGATGATTACTACGGCTTCGCGGCCTTCTTCTCCACGCTGGCGCGCAAGGAAATCTACAAGCTGCCCGAGAACGACATGGTGTATCACAAGATGCAGTTGGCGGCGTACGAGAACCCGGCGACCAAGGTGAAACTCAAGCCCACTCCGCTCGACGGCAAGGCCTTGGATCTGCCCGCCACGCAAGACCCGCGGGTGGAACTCGCCCGCTGGATGACCGCGAAGGAGAATCCCTATTTCGCGCGAATGCTGGTGAACCGTTACTGGAAACACTTCTTTGGCCGCGGGCTGGTGGAGCCGGAAGACGATATCCGCATCACCAACCCGGCGACGCATCCAGAGTTGCTCCAGGCGCTCACCGAAAGTTTCAAGAAGAGCGGGTACGACCTCAAGAAACTCGTCCGTACCATTTGCAACAGCCGCTCCTATCAACTCAGTTCCAATCCCACGCCGAAGAACAGCGCCGACAGTCAATTTTATGCCCGCTACTACCCGCGCCGCCTGTCCGCCGAGGTGATGCTGGATTCCATCAACGATCTCACCGGCTCGGAGAATTCCTTCAACCGCCTGCCGATCGGTGTGCGGGCGATCGCGTTGCCCGATGATCAGGCCAACAAGGAATCGGTATTTCTTACCGTCTTCGGTCGCCCGCAAAACAACACCGCCTGCGAGTGCGAACGCTCGGACGAGGCAACGCTCACGCAGAGTCTGCACCTGATCAATTCGAGCGCGATGCAGTCCAAGCTGACCGGTTCGAAAGGTCGAGCGGCACAACTGGCAGCGGACAAGGAGCGGCCGGACGCAGAACGAATCAACGAGCTTTACCGTCGCGCGGTCTGTCGCGATGCCACGACTGCCGAACTGGCCGTGGCTACCGCTCACCTCAAAAAGAAACGCGGCCAATCGGCGAAGGATCCGAAGAAGCTGCCCTTGGCAACCGCCGAACGACAGGCCTTTGAAGACATCATCTGGGTGGTCGCCAACACCAAGGAGTTTCTCTACAACCGTTGATCTCCCATGAGATTCCTTCTCCTCTATTTCGCCACCGCCTCCTTGGCCTGGGCGCAGTTGCCGATTTCCGATCTGCAGACGATCACACCACGCGCGGCGAAGGCGGGAACCACGATTGAGATCACCATTGCCGGTGTGAATGTCGAGTCCGCGACGAGCCTTCGCTTCACGGACAGGCGTATCAAGGTCACGCCGAAACGGAATGCTGTGGAAGAACTCGTTCCCAATCCGGCAGCCGTGCCCTACCGGTTCAACGTCGAGATACCAACCAACGTCCCTCCGGGAATCTACGAAGTCCGGGCCTTGGGACATCTGGGATTGTCGACCGCGCGCCCGTTTGTCGTGGCAGCCCCGGATTCGGAGGAACTGGATGTCGGCAGGAATCACACAAGTCGGGAACAGGCGATCGAGCTTCCCCTCGGCACCTTCGTCAACGCGCGGCTGAACACGCGGACCGCGCACTGGTATCGCTTCAACGGACGCAAGGGGCAGCGATTGCTCGTCCGGTTCTGGGGCGAACGCATTGACGCGCAAATCGATGGACAACTCGCCATCCATGACTCCACCGGCCGGGAGTTGGCCCGAAAGAAGTTCAGTCAGAACCGGGATCCGCTGGCCGACTTCACGCCGCCGGCCGACGGCCAATACTTCCTGCGGGTGGCTGATCTTCTGTATCGCGGCGGATCCAAACAGTTTTATCGGGTGCAGATTTCAGAGACGCCGCACATCGACTTCATCTTTCCGCCCGCCGGTGAACCGGGGAAGACTTCGAAGTTTACGGTGTACGGACGCAATCTCCCCGGTGGCCGCCCCAGCAAACTGAGCATCGACGGCCGCCCGTTGGAAGAAGTGGACGTCGAGGTGGCACTCCCCTACGAACCCCAGTCTCCCGTCGTCTTCAGTGGCGCCAGACCACGACAGGCAGCCTACCGCGGCTTTGATTATCAACTCGCCGGATCGGCCCTCTATCGCATCGGCTACGCGACCGCTCCCGTGGTGAAAGAGAAACCGAACGCCACCAATCAGGTGGTCACCATCCCGGCGGAGATTGCCGGGCGCTTTGACCGGACCCGCGATCACGACACCTTTCAATTCCGCGCCGAGAAGGGAAAGACCTACTGGCTGGACGTGATCTCCGACCAACTCAGAGCGCCCACCGACTCCGTCCTCATTGTCGAAAAACTGAACGAAGGCAAAGTGCCGACGAAAGTGGCTGAGAACGACGATCGCCCCAGCTACTTCAGTCGCGACAACCTCGATGCCACGGACCTCGACACCACGGATTCGCTGCTGAGTTTCACCGCTGACGCAAATGCGGACTACCGGGTCTCAATCTTCAATCGCTTCGCAGCCGGTGGCTCCGAACATCTCTATCGTCTGGCCATTCGCGAGGCGACGCCCGACTTTGACCTGTTCTCCCTCTACGAACGACCGCTCGCCAACGGTCGCGCCGGTTGGCCGGCTTCCCCCATCCTGCGACGCGGCGGAACCATCGCCCTGAGAATCGTCGCTCCCCGCCAGGACGGTTTCGACGGGGAGATCACCGTCACCGCCAGCGGCCTGCCGAAAGGCGTCACCGTTCATCCCTTGAAAATGAGCGACCAGGTCGATCAGGGAGTTCTCATCTTCACCGCCGCCACCAACGCCGCCAATTGGGCCGGCCCGATCAAGATCACCGGCACTGCCAAGATCGGAGATGTCAAGATCTCGCGCCTGGCTCGCAGCACATCATTGGTGTGGGGAGTGGTGTTCGCCGATGCCTTCCGAGTTCGGAGCAAGTTGGATTTGGAAACGGTCCTCTCCGTCTGCGCCGAAGACACCACGCCGGTCACGTTGCAACCGAAGGACGGCAAAACCCAATGGACGGTTGAGCTTGGCAATAGTCTCAAGATCCCCGTCCAGGCGGCGAACCTGGTGAAACGAACGGGCAATCTAACGATTCAACCCGAGGGCCTGTTTGGCCTTCATCGCAGCCCGCCAACGGTCAACCTAGCGGCGGACGCCACCGAAGGAACACTGACGATCAGATTCACCAAGACCGGCAACTTCGACATCGAACCCGGCACCTACCAGTTCTCCCTGCAAGGCACCGGAGTCGCACCTTACTCCTACCACCCCCAAGCCGCGACTGTGGCCCGCGCCGAGCAAAAGCGCATCAGGGATCTGCAATCCGAGCTGGCCGAAGAACTATCCAAAGTGAAGGCAGCCGAAGCTCAGGCCAAAAAGACGCTGGACGAAATCACGCGCAATGAAGCTTCCGCAACCGGATCTGACAAGGCTCCTCTCACCCAACGCCTCGCGAAAGCCAAACAGACCCACACCGAGGCCAAGGCGGCTGTGACTTCCCTCGAAGCCAAGGTCAAGCGGGCCGACCAACTCAAGAGCGCCATCAACAAGGTTGTCAGCGCCGCCGCCGCCAAGGCGAAATCGAAGAGTGAAAAATTCGCCGTCTATTCCCCTCCGTTGACGGTGAAGGTGCTGCCGAAGCCGGCGAAGAAGTGATTCGCCAGGCGACAAAGCTGCCGGTGATTCGAGGGCGACTACTTCACGAGCCTGTTCAACTCTTCCTCCGTCCAAGGCGTTTCCCGCTTCTCGTGTAGTTGGCGGATGCGTTTGACGTCGTCGCTGGAAATGGCCGGGGCGTTGTTACCCCAAGCGTAGCGGATGAAGGAGAGGATTTCGGCGAGGCGGTCATCGCGGGTGATGCCGAGGGTCTTGGCGGGAGCCATGAAGGCTGCCGCGTAGTTCCGGCCTTCGATAGGGCCCATCAGGCCGTTGATGAAGATGGGGATGAGTAGGTCCGGTGAGCCGGTCACGCGTTTGCTGCCGGCAAGTGTTGGAGCCAATGCCTGTTCCGTACCGGGGACTTTCATGCCTTTGCCGGCGGATCCGTGGCAGGTGACGCAGTATTGATAGTACTGTTTTTCGCCTCCCATGATTTGGCGTTTTAGATCGTTGTCGAAGTCCTTCGAAAATTTCAGGCCGCGGTCCCAGTTGGCGAAGGCGGCGCGCCAGTCGGAGGCGACCATGGGAAGGATGTCTTCGTCGAGTTTGGAGAAGGCGGCGCCGTCGGTAATCGCTTTCGGGAGTGCCAGTTGTTTCTTCCCCCACAACGAGATGGTGGTGGCCATCATGACACTGCGGTCGAGGAAGTGTTTCTTGGCGGCGGTCTGAATGGCGGCTTCGGCTTGTGGGTCGTCGATGGTGCCGAGGGTGTAGATGAGTTGTTCCGCAACTCTCGGGTCGCGGTCGTTGGCCAGCTTGATGAGTTTAGGGAGGTGTTTCTTGACGTCGGCTTCGGCGATTTGGATGCCGGCGGTGCGGAGGTTGGGTTCGCGGGTTTCGGCCAGGGCCGTGGCAATGAGGTCGTCGGTGATGGCGCCAATGCCTTCGAGGGTCCAGAGCGCGTGGAGGCGGGCGAGGCGGTTTTGGGTGTAGCGGAAGGTGGATTCCAGGAGTGGGACGACGCTCTCGCGGTCGGGGCGGAGGATGATGAGGCGTTGGGCGGTGTCGCGCCACCAGCCGTTTTCGTGGTGGAGGTGGCGGACGAGTTCGGCGGTGCTTTCTTCAAGCATGCGCGGGCGTTTGTCCGGTTCGAAATCGCGGTGGCGGATGCGCCAGATGCGGCCCATTTGCTTGTTCTTGGTGAGACCGGATTCGCGAGTGAATTTGCGGGCGTTGGGATTCATCCACCCGGCATCCTGAATGATGCCGCGATACATGTCAGTGACGTAGAGCGTGCCGTTGGGGGCAGTGGCCGTGTTGACGAAGCGGCTGTTGATGTCGCTGGAGCGGAGGAATTCTTCATCACCGGCTTCGGCCTTGGTGAGCATGATCTTGCCGGCTTCGCGTTCGATGTTGGCGCGGCGAAGAACGTGGATGGTGGGGTCGACGAAGAAGTAGCGGCCGCGGTCTTCGATGGGAAGTTTGTTGCCGCGGAACACGCTTTGGCCGCAGGCGGAGGTGAAGGCACGGACCTCGGGAGCCGCTCCGCCACGGTCGTTGAGGAGGCAGAGGCTCTTCACCTTCATGAAGTCGGGCGTGTAGGGATCGCCAAGGGTGACGGGATCGCCGTTGATGGCGGCTTTCTTCAGTCGGTTGACGGTGTTCCAGTATTTGGGATGGAGTTGGGCGCCGACGAGGGGGCCGCTGTTGTGAATCCAAAAGAGCCGGCCGGTGTCGTCGTGGGTGAGACCCCATTGGGTCCAGTGGCCGGGTTGAGCTTGGGGCCGCCAGGTGCCGTCATCGTAACGGTAGCGTTCCATGTTGTAGCTGAGATAGATCCAGTTATCCATGTTCCACAGCAGACCAGAGTCCTGATGTTCGACGGAGGTATTGGGGCCATTGCGGCTGCGCGGGCCGTATTCGAAGAGGGGTTTCTTTTCGTCCGCCACGCCGTCACCGTCCGTGTCGCGATAGGCGAAGACATCCATGGTGTCGGTCTCGCGAATGGCAATCCAATCATCAAGCGGGAGAATCATTCGGGGGAGGTTGAGATTGTCGACGAAGGTGGTGACGCGATCCATGCGGCCGTCGCCATCGGTGTCTTCGAGGCGCTTGACGCGGCCGTTGCGAAGTTCCTTGGTGCCGGTGCCGTTTTCATCCTGCATGTAGCTGCGCATCTCGGCGACATACATCGCGCCGTTTCCGTCCCAAACGGTGAGGACGGGTTCTTGGACTTGCGGTTCGGAGGCAACGAGTTCAGCAACGTAACCCGGGGCGAGTTCAAAGGTGGTGAGTTCTTCTTCAGGAGTGAGTCGACTGTAGGGATTGGTTTCCTTTTTCTTGCGGGCGGTCGCGACAGCTTTGTCCAACTCAGTTTCCCCCTGCTCCTTCCAATCCACCTCGTTGGGCGGTCTGATGCTCAGTTCAGTTTCGCCAGGGAAACTGTCGGGGACAGGAATCGTCACCTTGCCAGTAGCGAGGTATTCGCAACTGCGAGCGACGACAGTTTGGAAGCCCACACAATAGAGCGAATCCCATGTGCGATCGCCACGCCAGAAATGCCCCATGGAAGTGACGATGCTGCGGCCCTTGCCGTAAGTGACCTCCCAAGTCATCGGTTCGTGCAGGCCGGTGCCGCGTTGCTTGGGTTCGGAGTAAGCAGACGAAAGGACGGTCAGGTTCTCCGCTGGACCACGCATGTTGTGATACAGCTCATCGCGACCGTGCATCCATTTGGTCGGAAGCCCACGCATGATCGGATGATCCGAATTCCGCACGGTGATCTGGAAGGCGTGCTTGGAACCGTGCGATGAATTTCCGGCATTCTCATCAGCGTAAGTCTTGCCCGTCTTCGGATCCACTTTGAGCGACTTGCCGTAATCCGCCTTGCGCCAGCCCATGCCGATGATGTCGTTGTATTCGTCCCAATTGCCGAAGGCGTTGTTGGCTGCGTGGATCAACAACACGCCTCCACCATTGCTCACGTGGTCCACAAAACTCATCTGCGCCTCCTCCGGCCAGGTGGGCCCGTTATAGTTCAGGACGACGCAGTCATAGGTGGCAAAGTCCGGCCGCCATGTGGACCATTCTTCCCGGCCCTTCTCGCTCGCCGGTTTGACCAGTTCCTTAAATCTGTTTGCGGCCGCCTTGTAACTCTCTTGCACCTCGGCTTCTTTGGAACGCGGGGCCCGAGGCCCTGTCGGCGTCCGCGAATCCGGTGCAGTGGAAACGCTCACCTCGAATCGTCCGGTCGCTCTCAGGGTTGCACGTAGCGAATCAGTCGTGACTTTCCAATTGTGATTGTTGCGCCCATCCACAATGAGCACGCGAATCGGAGCGGCTTGAACCACAAAGGCACAAAGGACACAAAGCAATGTGAGTCTCGGAGTCATAAACAGCGCAACAGCGGAACGCGGAATTCATTCCGCTTCAAGTTTCTTCCTGCCAATCAAGCCGGGTACTGCTTGTTCGATAAACGGAGGCAAAGTAGCGTTCCGCGATTGCGACGGAGAAGAAATACCAAATGAGAAGCAACATCCTTAGAAACCGTTTGTACACGCAACGCGTTGCTGTTCTCGGTGCGCTGCATCTGGCGGCTCAACTGCTGGTCGCCACCAGCGACAAACCCAATGTCATGTTCATCTTTGCGGATGATCACAGCTACGAGGCGTTGGCTGCGCATGGCAACTCGGAGGTGAAAACACCGAACTTGGATCGCCTGGTCCAGCGGGGTGTTTCTTTCACTCACTGTTACAACATGGGGTCGTGGAGTGGAGCCGTGTGTGTTGCGAGCCGGGCGATGTTGAATTCCGGACGCTTCGTCAATCGTGCCCAGACCGGGGTCTCACAATATCCACATTGGTCCGAACTGATGCATGATGCCGGTTATATCACCTACATGACTGGCAAATGGCATGTGTCGGGCAAGCCTCGTTTTGATGTCGTGAAGGATGTTCGCGGAGGCATGCCGAACCAGACGAGAGCCGGCTACAACCGTCCCTTGGATGAAGCGGATTATAGGCAGGGCTGGAAACCTTGGGATCCGCACCATGATGGTTTCTGGAAAGGCGGCACGCACTGGACCAAGGTGGTCGCGGAGAACACACTGGAGTTCTTCGACCAGGTCAAAAAGGACGACAAACCGTTCTTCATGTATCTGGCCTTCAACGCTCCACATGATCCGCGACAGGCTCCCAAGGAGTACGTCGACATGTATCCTCTGGACTCCATCAAGGTGCCGGAAAGCTTTCTTCCCGAGTATCCCTACGTGAACGATATCTGCGGGCGCAAACTGCGCGATGAAGTTCTCATGCCCTACCCGCGGACGGAATTCGCAGTGAAGGTCAACCGGCAGGAATACTACGCGGCGATCACCTACATGGATCATCACATCGGCCGGATGCTGGATGCCCTGGAGCAAAGCGGCCGACTCGACAACACCATCATCATCTTCACGGCCGACCATGGTCTCGCCGTCGGCCATCACGGTCTGGCGGGCAAGCAGAACATGTATGAGCATTCCATGAGGGCGCCTTTCGTCATCACCGGTCCCGGCATCGCCAAGGGCAAGAGCCTGGACACGCCGATCTATCTGCAAGACGCCATGGCCACCGCCCTCGAACTGGCCGGCAACGGGAAGCCGGACCATGTCGAGTTCAAGAGCGTGCTGCCTTTGTTGCGTGGTGAGACGAAGACCCAATACGACCGCATCTACGGCAAATACCTCGACCGTCAACGGATGATCCGGAAAGGCGATTGGAAACTGATCTTCTATCCGCGCGCGGAGAAGAAGATGCGCCTCTTCAATCTCGCTGAAGACCCGCAGGAAAAGAATGACCTGATCGACGTTCCGAATTACGCCTCTTTGGTCAAGCAGCTCAAAAGTGAGTTCCTCGAATTGCAGAAGGAGATGGGCGACGACCTGAACCTCGATGCGCCCGCCACTCCAGAGCGCCGCAAACCGCAGAAAGCGGCCAAGTCTCTTGCGAAACTCCCGTCGCTGGCAGCAACCGTCACGACCACCCATCCCGCGTCGGAGAAACACGATGTCGTCAACGTCCTCGACCGCAATCTCCGGACCAAATACTTCAACGGCTCGATCAACTACCCCGTCTTGTTCACCTTCAAACTCAATGACGGCCCGAAGCGAGCCAAGAACTACACCATCGTCTCCGGCAACGACATGCCGGGACGCGACCCGCGGAGCTGGGAATTGCTTGGCTCAGTGGACGGCCAGAAATGGACGTCGTTGGACAAACGGACTGATGAGGAATTCACCAAACGATTTCAGGCCCGCACGTTCCCGATCGCCGACAACGAACGGTCTTTCAAATTGTACCGATTGCAGGTCAATGCATCGTCCATAAATCGACGCGGAGTCCAATTCTGCGAGTTCGGACTCGAGTTTGACTAGCAGAGAGCGCCGGGGCCGCAATCCAGGGCAAGTCAAGAGCCAACGCCAATCTTGCCTGCGAATGATCGCCACAGCTTTTGCGTGTCGGGGCTGGCATTGATTCCGGCTTTCGCCTAGGTTCGCCAAACCAACAACGGCCATGGTTTCAGTCGAAGTATCCTTCCGCCGCACAAAGCTCTTCAAGGCCTATCACAAGTGGTTTGCCGGCAAGCCGAACCCCGCTGATCGGTTGAAGTTCGTCTACTACTATCACTGCCATTCCACCGACGAGGCGCGGGGCTTTGAGCGCGAGCGAAAGTTCACCAAGCTGATCGACGTCACGCAGGATGAGGACAAGATCTTCGCCAACTTTTCCAAGACCTCCCGCTACGAGGTCCGACGGGCGGGGAAGGAAAAATTGGATTTTGGCGTGATAACGGACAAGGCGGTGTTCGAAAAGTTTTACAACGAGTTTGCGGCAGCGAAGGATCTGGGCCAGATGGACGAGATGTTCCTCAACGCGTATTGGCCGCACATGAAGGTGACATCGATGGGGCGCGACGGGGAACCGTTCGTGATGCACGCCTACGTGGTGGATGAGAAGCTCGGGCGCTTGAACCTGTCGCATTCAGCAAGCGGGTTTCGCGGGATGTATGACAAGGAATTGCGACGGCTCTATGGCCGGGCAAATCGCCTACTGCATTTCGAGGACATGAAATGGGCGTGCCGGGAAGGGTATCGTTGCTACGACTTCGGTGGTTATGCACTCGAGACGAAGGACAAGTCGTTGGCGGCAGTGAATGAGTTCAAGGACAGCTTCGGCGGCGAATTGGTGGAAGAAAGCAGTTTTACGTCCACCGGGTTGAAACAGTTTCGCCGGGTAAAACGGTTGTTCGGTCGTGATTGAAGATGTGGTTGAAGGAAAAAATTGCGCCGTTGATCTACTGGCTCGCCCACGTTTCGGGTGAGTCGGAAAAACGGTTGGCGAACCAACTCGGTGCGCGGGTGATCACCTATCATGCAGTCGGCGTACCCGATTGTCCGACGCGGGTCTTCCGCAAACAGATCGAATTCCTCAAGAAGCACTTCGATGTCGTGTCGCTTTCTGTGCTCGCAGACAACCTGGAGAACCAGCATCCCGATCTGCACCGGCAGGTGGCGATCACCTTTGACGATGGTCTGCGCAACAACCTCACCTATGCCTACCCGATTCTGAGGAAGCTGCGGGTGCCCGCGACGTTCTTTGTATGCCCGGGCTTGGTCGACAAGGGGTGTTGGCTGTGGAACCAGGAGGCACGGGCGCGTTTAAAATCGATGACGCCTTTACGGCGGGCCGAGTTGGCCAGCAGCCTCGGGCGGCCCGGCGAGAACCATCTGCAGATCGTCAACTGGATGAAGAAACTACCGACACGTTCACGCCTGCACGTCGAACAGGTCATTCGCGATGCCACGCTGACTTGGCGACCGAAACGTTCGCAACAGATCGAGAACGACCTGATGAACTGGGACGAAATCAAGTCGCTCGATCCCGGCGTGATCACCGTCGGCGCGCACAGCACCAATCACCCGATCCTGGCCAATTGCTCGTCCGAGGAACTGATCAACGAGGTGGTCGAATGTGGTCCGTTGATTGAGAAGCGCATTCTCCGGCCGGTGAAGTTCTTCTGTTATCCGAACGGCGATCACAACCCGCTGGTGATGCGGTTCGTCGAAAAGAACTACCGGGCAGCCACGGTCACCCGGGCAGGCATCATCACCGGAGAGATCAACCTGCATCAGATTCCGCGTCTCGGCAGCACGGTCACCATGCCACATTTTGCCTGGCGCATGCACCGCCCCTCCGCCTGATGTCCAACGTCCTCAAAACCGCCAAGCTTTGGCTGCCGACTTACCTCAAGCAGCGGATCGAGCCGTTGCCGACGGGCATGAAGGACGTGATGATCGCCGTCTGCGATCACTACGAACCGCGGCATCATGCGGACTCGGCGGAGGCGAAAAAGCGCCTCGAGCATTGGCGCGACGAATACCCGAAGGTGAACGGCGGCTTCAAGGACTTCGACGGCGTCACTCCGCGACACACCTACTTTTATCCGATCGAACAGAACGAACCGGATCTGCTCACGGGTCTGGGGGAAGTCGTCGAAGCAACCCAGGGTGAGGTGGAGGTGCACCTGCATCATCACGGCGACACACCTCGGCGCTTTTGCGATCGCATGCAGCAGGGCATCGACGAATTCGCTGAACGCGGATTTCTGTCCGAGGACATTCGAGGTCGAACTCGCTTCGGTTTCGTGCACGGCGACTGGGCCTTGGACAATTCCCATCCGCTGGGTGAGCATTGCGGCGTCAACAACGAGATCAAATTCCTGCGCGACCTCGGTTGTTACGCCGACTTCACGATGCCCTCCGCTCCGGATGTCACGCAGACGCGCACGATCAACCGCATCTACTACGCTCTCGATGGCAAAGATCCAAAGTCCCATGACGTCGGTGTCGAGGCCCGCGTGCTCAGCACTGGCCCCATGGAGTTGGAGGATTGCGAACCGCGCTTTGGTGACCTGTTGATGGTGCAGGGACCGCTCGGCTTGAATTGGAAGTGGCGCAAGAAGGGCATCCTGCCGCGGCTGGAAAATGCCGACGTCACCAGGGCCAATCCCCCGAACGCCATGCGCATGGAGTTGTGGACCAAACTTCACATCCACGTCGTGGGTCGTCCGGAATGGGTTTTTATCAAGCTGCACACGCACGGAGCACCACCACCCAACAACGAGATCTTTCTCGGCGACCCGTACAAGAAGTTCCACGAGCACCTCGCCGAACGCTATACTCCCGAGAACAGTTGGCGCCTCCATTACGTCACCTCGCGCGAGATGGTGAACATCATCCATGCGGCCGAGGACGGTCACACGGGCAACGCCGGTCTGTTTCGTGATTACCGCTACGAATTGCGCAGCAAGAAGTGAAGGTCCTCTTCGTCTCCAACCTCTTCCCTGACGCCACCGATCCGGTGCGGGGAAGGATCAACGCGACCCTGCTGCGGCACCTGAGCAAGAAAGCCGAGGTCCGCGTCGTCGGATTGCGCCCGAGCCTTCCGTTTGTGGGCAAGAACTTCGACAATCTGAGGCCTTGTCCTGAAGACGAAATTCTCAAGCCGGTCTATCGCACCGTCATCTACATTCCCAAGGTCGGTAGCCGGGTGAACCATCGGCTGCTGGCCAAACGCGCCGCCATCACACTGCATCGCGTGCAGAAAGATTTCGATTACGACATCATCCTCTGTTCCTGGCTTTATCCGGATGTCTGCGGTATCGCGCGGTTGCTCAAGAGTCTGAAAGTCCCACTGGTGGGGATCTCCCAAGGCTCCGATGCTCACCAGTACCTGGAGAACAAATTCCGGCGTAAGCTCATTGTCCGTACGCTCAATCGCATCGGCGGCACGATCACCCGCAGCAAAGACCTGGCCACGCGCCTTGCCGGTGCCGGCGTGAAGGAAGACAAGCTCCATCCGATCTACAACGGCGTGGACACCGAGACCTTTCGCGCCGCCGATCAACTCGCCACGCGTCAGGAATTAGATCTCCCGCCCGATCGGAAGATCATTCTCTACGTCGGCAACTTTCTGCCGATCAAGAACCCGCTCCTCCTCGTCCGTTCGCATAACGAACTGACCCGAAAGGCTTCGGATCATCCGCCGTTGTTGGTCATGATCGGTGCCGGGGAATTGCGGGACGAAATCGAGAGCACAAGCACTCAAGCCCACGTCAAGCTGGTGGGACAGAAGCCTTCGGCGGAAGTTGCGAAGTACATGCAGGCAGCCGACATGTTGTGCATTCCGAGTGACAACGAAGGTGTGCCCAATGTCGCCTTCGAAGCGATGGCCTGCGGGTTGCCAATCATCGCGACCAAGGTCGGCGGCATCCCTGAGGTCGTGGCGGAAGATTTCCTGGGCACCTTGGTCGAACGCCGTTCGCTGGCGGAAATGACGAAGGCGATCGACGACCATCTCCAGAACCCACGAGACCGCGCCCAGATCGCCTCTCACGCCGAACAATTCTCATGGGACCGGACCACCGACGCCTACCTTGAAGTCCTGAATCAGTCTTCGTCCCAGAGCCCGCGATAGGCACCAATCTGGTCGAAGTGATCAAGCAGCCCGCTGTAGAAAGGGTGTGAGCCGATGGTGGTGCTGTCGCCGATGACGATGAGTTCGCGACGGGCGCGGGTGAGGGCGACATTCATGCGGCGGGTGTCACTGAGGAAACCGATTTCATTCGCCTGATTTGATCGGACGAGAGAGATGATGACGGCTTCTTTTTCGCGACCTTGAAAGCTGTCGATACTCCCGATCTCCACGACTGCGGCGGGCATTTGCTCTTCGAGCAGGCGAACTTGCGCTGTGTAGGGGGTGATAATGGCGATGTCTTGTGGGCTTACGCCGAGTTCCATCAGATCCCGGGCCTTCTTGACGGCCAAGGCAGCTTCTTCCGGATTGGCGATGCTGCTGCCGGCGGTCTCGCGTTGTTCCTCGTAACCGGACCCGGAGGTATCGATGAAACGGACCGAGTTGGTGGTGAGTTCGTCGTCGCGGACATCGGGCAGGTCACGGAGCAAATGCGCCGCGACGGTTTCGTCCGCTTGCAGATCGCCATCGTAGAACTGATGGGATGAGTAGTGCATGATTTCCTCGTGCATGCGGTATTGCACGAGGAGGGGCCGGGTGATTTTTTTGCCGTAGAGTTCAACCAACCGCTCTTGCAGGCTGACAGCAAAGCCTTCTTTGGCGGCTTGGTGGGAAATAACCGTGGGCGGGAGCTGACAATGGTCGCCGGCAAGGACGAGGCTATCGGCGCGGAGGAGCGGGATCCAACACGAAGGTTCGCTGCATTGACAGGCTTCGTCGATGACCACGAGATCGAAGCGGCGGGCGCCCAGGAGGTTGCCAGTGAGACCGGTGTTGGTGGCACAGACGACTTCGGCTTCGTCCATGATGGCCTCGGCGATGCCGGTCTCGAGATCGCGGGCATCGGCCAGAAGACTCCTGGCTTCGTCGCGCATTTCCTGACGGGCGGCCCGGTCGAGACCACGGGTCAGTTTGTCGAGCTTGCGGAACAGATCGGTGGCTTCGGAGCGGAGCTTCTTCACCTGCCGCATGTCGCGGTGCTTGGGAACAAGCACGCTCAGACATCGCTCGCGCAGGCGGGGCAGAACGCGGGCGACGTGGCCGATGCGAACCGCGTTGGTGCCGCGATCGAGGAGGCGTTCGAATAGATTGTCGACGCCGAGGTTGCTGGGGGCGCAGACGAGAACCTTGTAGCCTTGGAGAACGGTTTGACGGATGAGTTCGACCAGGGTGCGGGTCTTGCCGGTTCCGGGAGGACCGTGGATGACGGCGATGTCCCGGGCGCTGGCGGCAAAATTGACGGCGGCCTTCTGCGAATCGTTCAAGTTGGCATCTTCAAACTGAACATCGTCCGTTGCCTCGAAGATCGGTTCACGGGTTCCGAGGCAGATATCACGGAGTTCACAGATCCGATCTCCTCGTGCGTGACGAGCACGGGCCAAGGCTGCCTGAGACCGTTGGAAGGCAACTTCGTCATCCGAGGCATCGACGCGAAACAGCGGCTGTTCGGTTTCGGTAGCGGGAGTTTTTCCAAGGGCCAGTTCGATCTCGGTCTGGTCGAGTCGGGTTACCACGCCGCGTTGGATACCGGCAGCCCGGGTCCCCAGTTCGGCGATACGAATCGGCGTGCCGACACTCAAACGCGTGGTGGGCAGCGGCTGCATCGGACTGCGACGGCCGAGGACCACCAACGCGTGTCCACCGAGTCCCGTGTCCTCAGAACGAACAACCAAGTTCGTCAATCCGGTGCTCGTGTCACTTTCCCCATTGCCCTGCTGCCATTCGATCGCCTGTTGTGCTTCAGCGCTGCGTTCCATGGCCAGCCAACGTTCCAACTTGGTGAAATGGCCGGTGTCATCACTCGCTTCTTCGGTGGATTCGAACCAGACCTGCACGGTCCGGCCCAACAACTTTTGGCCGTCCAGTCGTTTGACGAGCCGTCGGCCCGCGGAATCGGGAATCTCGATCGAGGCCGTGCGGCCGTAGATCTCGATGGCGCCCACCTGCTGCTTGCGCACTTCCTCCGTGTCGAGAATCCAGCGCAACAAATTGCCTTTACTGGTTCGACCGGAAATTGAATCGAGATGAAGCGGCATGTTCGTTGTTCAGCCGCGTCATTTCTTTGGTCGATCGCCACTGCCCCGGAGGATGTTCTGGAAGATCTGCAGCGGCTTCAGAGGTACCAGGAGGATCTTGGGCAGTTCATTGAGCGGTTCGCTCTCGGGCTTGCCCAGTGTGCCGGTGACCTTGTGTTCGAGGATCTTGGTGATGGGGGCGGTGAAGACGTCGAGCAGGCGGGTCATGATCAACTTGTCGCGGAACATCTTGGCTTCCACCCGGGCATCGATATTGGCGTCGAAGTCAACCGTGCCGCGATAGTAGAGGCGCACCGGGGGGGATTGGATGATGAGGTCTTCCGTCCGGATGATGCTGTTGGTCATCACGAACTTCCCGGCGGCTTCTTCAGCCCGGCTGTTACCCAGGCGAACGCCGGGAAGGAGGTTATTGAGGACGGGTGAGACCATGCCGAAGACAGGGATGTCCCAGAGGACGGCATTGGTGAGCGTGATGTCACCGTGCCCCTGCCAGCTGTCCCAATATGCGGTGTTGCCGGAGGTCACATTCACATCACCGCTGACCCGGCCTTCGAGGCGGTTGGTGGGGTTCGAGATATCGGCGATCAATCCACGCAGGGAGGCATTCGTGTAAGTAAGGTCGAAGGTGAAGTCGTTGCCCACGGGAGGATCGAAATCGAAGAACAGATCTCCCTCGATTTCGCCGCCGTAGAAACCGGCCGTGAGGTTGGTGATGGAGAGCTTATTGGTCATCCAATCGATGCGACCGACGACATTGTTCAGGTTGAACTTGAACCAATGAAAATGGGGAGCGACGAGGTCGAAGTGCAGGTCAGCCTCCTTCTCGGCGTCACGCCCGGTGCCGACAGATCCATTGATGATGACATTCGGTGTCTTCGGGAAATGGTAGTGGCTGACGGCCTTGGCGGTCTTGGGTCCAATGATGGTGGGAATGAACATGAAATCGACCGCGCTGTTCACATTGGTCATGAACACCCGGTTGGCCTTGAGGTCGATATCGATGTATGGACTCGTGATGATTCCTTCCGGGCGCTTGGCCTTGATGTCAGTAAGAACGAGCAGACCGTTGGTCATGGATGCTTTTGCCTCGAGTCGATCGACGTGCTGACCACGCACGGCGAAGTTGGTCATGCGCGTGTAGGCCTTCAGTCCCGTGCGTGAAAGGTCGCCCCAACGTCCCCAAAGCGTTCCGCGCAGGAAGGGCATCTCCTGGTTGAGCGTCAGGTACTTGAGTCCTTTGCGTTCGCCTTCACCAAGAACGGGGGCGGCAACGTGGATGTTGATGAGGCTGTCGATACCGAAGGAGTAGTCGCGGGTGAGAAGGTGATTGGTGTACGTGAGATGCAGTTCTCCCTCCGGCCGAACGATGTGAAGGTTCGGCAAGATGAGCAGCTGATTGGTGAGGCTGAGGTCGGTCTTGGCAGAATCGAA
This sequence comes from Limisphaerales bacterium, assembly GCA_049601855.1. Taxonomy (GTDB): domain Bacteria; phylum Verrucomicrobiota; class Verrucomicrobiia; order Limisphaerales; family JAYPXF01. The sequence continues at coordinate 19,094 of JBMYQZ010000006.1, forward strand.
GGTGATGCCACGATAATCGCCGGCGCCCGCGGTGAGACTCCCGGTGGCCTTCAAACGAGGCTCGAGATCGCGTTTCCAGTCGAGATCGTCCCAGTCGCCCTCCGGTAAATGCAGTTGCCCGGCCAGACGGATGTCGGGCGCAGATTTGAATCTATACTGGGAGAGGTACTTGGCGTTTCGCTTCCCGATGAGATGGGTAATTTGCTCGAGTGCAAAGTCCGCGGTGAGATTCAGGTCGACCAGACCGGACTCGACATCGCTCTTCACGTCTGCGTTAAGCGTGCCGTCAGGGAATTCGACCTTGAGTGACTCCAGCTCCAGTTTGGGCGTGTGCCAGCTCAGTTCCGCTCCAATCGATTGAAGTTGGGAAGAGCCATCGCGCGCGTTCTTGCCTTCGAGATCGAGATCGATGATCCAGGGCACAAGCCAGCCATGGGTGGTGCTGAGATCTGGGGCGGTGTTCGTACGCAAAGTCCCTTCGAAAGCGAGCTGTTCGATCGAGTAATCGCCGCGGCTCAGCCGATTGATTCTGCCCTTGAGTTCGGCGACCTGCACGTGGCGCACGCGGTGGTCGCCGGTGATGGAGGTGGAAAGTTTCAGGTTACCGATGCGGTTCTGTTCGAGCACGGCATCCGAGAGCGTCAGCGAAAGATTGGCGTGCACCTCGTTGGTGTTGATGGTGTCGGAACTGGCACTGCCTTCCACACCGATGTAGTCGGCTTCGCCGTGAGGAAACTTGGCTTCCTTGAAATTGGTATTCAGCAGGAGATCCCATTCGCCGCCGGGTTTGACCGCGAGAAAAATGAACCCACGCGCCTGCCGCGACTGAAATTCGTCGGTGAGCACGGCTGAGGCACCCAGCGAAAGACGAGCCTGGATCGGCGAGTTCGTTTCGGTGGAACGGGTGACCTGCCCGTTGAGTTGGAAGTTGCGACATTCACCGAACGGCGAGTCGAGCAGGTTGGCCGACCCGGAAATACGGGCGTCGACCTCACCGTTCTCACGCGCATCAGCGTTGAGGTTCACAGCGATGACAGGTGGCTTGGCGAATTTGAATTCTTCAAACTTTTTGATCGCCCGATAGATCTGCGCCTCGGCGCGTTCCACCGTGTCACGTTGTTGCTTCGGGCTGCGCTTGCGACTGGTCGAGGCGCTTTGACGGCGGGCGAGCGAGGCATTGGTGATGATACCCGAGGCGCTGATGCTCACGTCCTGGACGACGGCATTGAAATGGGTGAGCTGCCATCGATCATCAGGGAGAAAACGGATGTTCGTATTCAGCTTCTTGATGGAAAGAATCTTGGGCAGTTCATTCGAAACCGCGACCTCCCAGCGGCCGTTGCCGTGATACAATTCGATGGACGTCACGCTCACGTCGAGCTTGGCGAGACGATTCAAATCGAGATCCACGTCGGCACTCTGGATCTGGATCGACGGGCCGATGCGTCCTTCCGACGGACGCACGGTTAGATCTTCGGTGACGATGCCCTGGAACCACTTCCAATACATCCGCTTGAATTCCACCTCCAGTCCGCGGCTGTTGAGCTCCTCCTGCAACGAGGTCTTCGCAAACTCCGGCATGCCCACCTGGTTGAACCAAATGAAGCCGGCCACGAGCAGAAACGCCGCGAGCAGGAGGACAATGCGCATGCCGCGGATCGCCCACCGGCATAATTGCCAGAAGCGCTTCCTTTTTGGCTTGGGCTTCATTGGTCCTTGATGGACAGGTAGGGCAGGATGTACTTCGAGTAAATCGAGGCCGGAAACTCAAACACCACCCATTCCCCGACCAACGGATCGCGGAACGCCGCGTAGGGATTGCGGAGGTTCGGCTGGATGCCAAACAGCACGGTGTGATTCTGCCCCGGCGGCGTGGCCATCTCGATTGTGAGACCACCGAAGTGTTGGCCAATCTTGTATGGGCCAAAGCGATTCGTACCCCGAGAGACCCATCGAGCGGCGGTGAGCATGCTCAGTTCATGCAGCGCCTCTTCCGTGACCTCGTTTTCGAACACATCGATGTCAGTGATGCCGTTGGTTCCGCGGATTCCCCATCGCGCTCCGGTGCCCCCCCCGCGACGAACCAGATGATTGGTCTTCACGTTGTTGAACACGGTGATGCCGGCCGCGTTCTTGGGCAGGAAGCTCCACAGCATTCGACTGCGGATCTGGAATAGCGATTGCGGCAGAGAACGTTGCTGACCGAGCGCGACAACGTACACCGTGTTCTCATCGTGCCGCCGCGCGAACAGAGTATCCACATCGGCTTTGCCAAACTCGATACCACCGACGAAGACGTTGGTCGACTGTCCGGTGGCGTTGGTGACAGAACGGAAAAGGCGGTAGGCGAGCCACGGCTTATCCAGTCCATACTGCTTATAGTCAGTGACAACTTGCTTCTCGAGCTTGACGGCCTTCATCTCATCCAAGGTCTCGAGAAAATGACGCATCAGCTGGGGATCGATCAGCGTGCGTTGCTTGTTTTGTGCCTGCCAAATACCGTTGGTGCGCCGTCGTAGGCTGAAGGATTCCGGCCCCTCCACCTCGATCACGTCGATCTGCTCCTCCTGGAACGGATCGATCATGCGATGATCGCAGTAACTCCAGTAGTTCTGCATCAGCAAGATCAGCGGGGAGGCATCGGCCAGTACCACGTCGTCATTCATCGGCAGCCGCGCATAGACCGAATTGGTCACTGTCTGCTCTGAGCCGCCAAATTCGACAGACAACAACTGGTTCGTCCCCTGCGAGAGATTCAACTCGACGACCGGCTTTTCGAGGCCCCACTTCTCGAGCGGAGTATCCTTTCGGTCGTTCACGAAGCCCGCGACCTGCCACTTCTTGAAGCGTTCAACCACCCGCTCGATAATCTCGGAATTCCCACGCTTGGGAGGCGGCGGTTGGGTGATGCGCCAACGGGCGTTCGTGCCGCGTTCGAACATCGTCACGTTGTTCTTGTGGCGGATCCGCACGCGATCGAATTCCAATCCGTCCATGTCGAGCAGATAAGGACTGCGCCAGCGGGTGTACTGGAATGGCAGGTAATCAGCGAATCCACCATCGACAACGAAGACCTCGGTGCTCCCCTCGGGTTGGACGTAAAGCCGGTGGTTCAGCGGAGTGACAGCGCCC